>NZ_JAHRFA010000017.1:37097-107118 GCF_020883045.1 Microcoleus sp. CAWBG58
AGGACTTCAGTCCGCAAAATCCAGGTTTGTAGTGAGGACTTCAGTCCGCAAAATCCAGGTTTGTAGTGAGGACTTCAGTCCGCAAAATCCAGGTTTGTAGTGAGGACTTCAGTCCGCAAAATCCAGGTTTGTAGTGAGGACTTCAGTCCGCAAAATCCAGGCTTGTACGAATTGACTATTTGCTCGTAAAATCCTAACAAATATCAACCAAAAGAGCGATCGCCCAAAACACCAAAAAATTGCCAAACTAAAACGCTAGCTGAGCCCTGGGTCGTCAAGCAACCCGAATCAAATCCGGATAAGCACCCAACAAATCATCGCCCGTCAAACTATCGGTTTCCTGCTGCGGACTCCAAATCACCTCTAAAACCAGTAGATTCTGGGCAGGAGTAGCCGCCGATTTTTCTAACACTGCTTTCAACTTTGCAACATCGCGAATGTCTCCAAACAGAGGTCGGCTATCCTCTGTTCCTATCAAAAACGTGACTGCAATATACTCTCCAGGCTCTTCGTCGCCAGCACTAACAGACTGTCTGTGACGGATATCGCCATTCACCATACTCAAAGTTTCCACACTTAATTTGCTGCGTTCTTGGATGGAAATTTGATTGAATATTTGCGTTGCTTTTTCTCGACTTTCGACTATCTGAGAATTCGCACAAACGTGAGTCCAATTTTCCAGATTTCTCAACACAATCAAGACAGATTCTTGCAAAAACTCCGCACGTTGACTCGCATTTGTTGTATCATAATTTAACGTCAATTCAGTTAACTGACTTGGGACTTCGCGAGCTTCTGCTAACATGGCAATTTGCAACTTAGTGACCGCAAAAATTTGTTTTTTAGATTCTTTGGCAGGGTGTTGTCGATAATAGTAAATACAGTAGGCTATTAACGCAACGCAACCTCCAGCAACAAACAGCCAAAACACTACAATTTTCCAATCATCATCAGATTCCGAACTCGGAGGGCTATTCGAGTTATTATCAGTGGTAATTGGTGCTGGTGCATTGACGGCTGGTTGTTGCTCTGAACCGATATTTTGCTGACTGTTATCGAGAGTGTCTGAAGATGGCGAACTGGTATCGCTGTCGCCCGAATTATTGTCAGTGGTAACTGGTGCTGGATTACTTGCGGGCTGTTGGTTGGAACCTGTATTTTGTTGACCGTTACCGGAATTGTAAGGAACTACATAACTCGGCCCTGAATTGTAGGTGCGCTGCTGGATAATTACAGTTCTGTTATTGCTAGATTGTGGCGGAATCGGAGGGTTAGGTGCGGCGACAGGTGCAGGTGCGGCGGGCTTGTCAAAAGAGCCGCTGCGAACTCTTCCCCCAGTGTTGCCGCTGTTGCTGGGGCGGCTGGGACTGGAACTAGCAGCACTATTCGATCGGCTGTTACTGGAAGTAGAAGAAGAAGTAGAAGAACTAGAACGGCTGGAACTGGAAGAAGAACTGGAAGAAGAACTAGAAGAACTCGATCGCCCGCCACTACTTCCTCCACGGCTGCCGCCGCTGCTTCTGGCCAAAGCTTCCTGGTTAATATTTAACCATTTGCCACCGCTGCTGGAAGTTGAATTTAGAGTAACTTCACCCGCGAGCAAAAAGGCGATCGCCCAACAGCACAAAAGTTGATTTTTCAGCATAAATTCTCTGGGAAAAAATCAGAAGTGTTAAATCAAAAATGTCAACAGCCCACAGCCCACAGCCTACAGTTAATTAATCCGCTAGCAAATCCGGGCGGCGCGATCGAGTTCTTTCAATTTGCTGTTCTTTGCGCCAGCGAGCAATTTCTGCGTGATTACCAGATAGCAACACGTCGGGCACCTTCAATCCCCGAAAATCGGCCGGTCGAGTGTACTGCGGATAGTCCAAAAGTCCGTCTTCAAAACTCTCAAATTTCAGCGAATCTTCCTTCGCCACAGTTCCCCGCAACAATCGCAAAACCCCATTAATCAAAGCCAAGGCCGGAATTTCGCCGCCTGTGAGCACAAAATCGCCTAGAGACACCTCGCGAGTTACCAAGTGCAGCACTCGATCGTCCACACCCTCATAATGACCGCAAATCAACACCAACTGATCGCGCCCGGTGGCGAACTCCCGAAACATCGGCTGCTGCATCGGTTCGCCCTGGGGAGTCAGCAAAATCACCTCCCGCCTCGGCAAAACCGGTAGCGATTCCACCGCAGCAAAAATTGGTTCCGGCTTCATCAGCATCCCCACTCCGCCCCCGTAAGGTTCGTCATCGACTCGCTGGTGCTTGTCTGTGGTAAAATGGCGGGGATTGACAAAATTTACCTCAGCAATATTTTTAGCTAAGGCTTTGCCCATGAGTCCCGACGCTAGGGGAGCCAGGAAAAATTCTGGAAACAGGGTAACAACGTCAAATCGCACAATTATTGGAATTTATTGATACATCACCTCTAGTTTGACCCGGAGAGGCCGATCGGTTTTCAGTAATTGCTTTATTCTTTATAATTTCTTATAATTTCTGAGAATTTTTGCCACTTAAATTCTCTTCCTTTGTCCGCGAGCCGATTTTGTACAACAATCATCTGTTCTCAGGACGGTGACTTTTGTAAAATCGCCCTTAAACAACTGCGCGATCGCGCGATGGCACCTTACTCGCACCAAAAAATATTTACTCTTAAAAAGCCCCATTGTACTCACAGGCACGGCAAAATTTAATTTCACATCTCACAGAGGAAGACACACCATGCAGCAGTTGACATCTCAAGCCCTAGAACACAATCTTTCCCAGCGCACGAAAACCTCGATTATGGTCATCGGAGGAGCCGAAGACAAGGTTCACGGGCGAGAGATTCTGAATACCTTTTTTTGCCGTGCTGGGGGTACAAACGCTCGGCTGGCGATCGTTCCCTGCGCTTCCCGAGATCCCGAAGGAATTAGCAACCGCTATCGCACCATATTTGACGAAATGGGCGTGAGTGCCGTCAAAGTCATTGACATCCGCGAACGCGAACAAGGCGAAAACCCCGTCTGGAAAGATTACTTGGAAGACTGTACGGGCGTATTCATCACAGGTGGCGACCAACTGCGGCTCTGCGGGCTGCTGGCGGACACTCCGCTGATGGAAAAAATTCGCGAATATACTCTGGAAGGGAAGATTACCCTCGCCGGTACCAGTGCGGGTGCTGCGGTGATGGGATATCACATGATTGCAGGTGGCGGAAGCGGCGCGTCACCCAACCGCTCTTTAGTAGACATGGCAAATGGACTTAACATTATTCCCGATATCATCGTAGACCAGCATTTTCACAACCGCAACCGCATGGCTCGCTTGTTGTCGGCTGTTGCTTGCCATCCCGATCGCATCGCTATTGGTATTGACGAAGATACCTGCGCTTTGTTTGAGGGAGACGATACTATGAAGGTTCTAGGTAAAGGCACGGTGACTATTGTTGATTCTAGGGATAATTTTTATACCAACGAGGCAATGGTAGCAGCGACTGAACCCTTAAGTCTGTTCAATATGCGCTTGCACGTCTTGTGTCACGGAGATTGCTACAATATGCCCCTAGGCAAACCAATGCCATCGGCAGCCTGTTCCGAGTCTGGCTGGCCTTTGGAATGCCGCACAGCAAACTAACGCAGAATATCAGAATCATCGATCGGGCAGAAAGTATGCGGCATTTGGGCCGAATCGTAGATACAACAGAAGGATGTATTCCAAAGCAGCGACGGGCTGACACCAGAAGGTAGAATCACAGTCTTATTCTACCTTCTGGCTTCTAGTTTCTGCCCTTGACCTGTACTTGTTTCTAGCCGATCGCTGGGGCATTAATTTTCTTTCGCTGGCTGCCTATAACTGGAAATTCAATGCAAAACTGTTCGCAGCGAACAGTCGATCGAGCAATCTAGCTCCAAATTGAATAAATGCTGCAATTACCTATAAGATTTAGCGACCCATACCCCTCTGAAAGTCATGAAAATACTTAAAATCCAGACGTTACGCGGCCCCAACTACTGGAGCATCAGACGCCACAAACTCGTCCTCATGCGTCTGGATTTAGAGGAGTTGGCAGATAAAACCACATCTGAAATTCCTGGCTTCTACGAAGGGTTGACCGCCACACTCCCGAGTTTGGACGACCATCACTGTTCCCCCGGCCATCAGGGAGGCTTCCTGCAACGGGTCAGAGAAGGCACAATGATGGGACACGTCATCGAACACGTAGCCCTAGAACTTCAGGAGATGGCAGGAATGCCAGTCGGGTTTGGTCGCACCCGCGAGACTGCTACCCCAGGCATTTACCAAGTAGTAATCGAGTATCAAAACGAACAAGCAGGTCGCTACGCCACCCGAGCGGGCGTGCGGATGTGCCAGAGCATTGCCGATACTGGTTCTTATCCAGCAGCGGAATTAGCCCAAGATTTGAGAGATCTCAGAGAGTTTGCTTTGTCGGCGGCCCTGGGCCCGAGTACCGAAACACTGATCAAGGAAGCAGAAGCGCGGGGCATTCCCTGGATACCTTTGAGCGCCCGGTTTATGATTCAGCTCGGTTACGGGGTGCACCAAAAGCGGATTCAGGCAACTCTCAGCAACCGCACGGGAGTTTTGGGGGTAGAACTAGCCTGCGATAAGGAAGGTACCAAAAATATCCTCGGGGCTGCGGGCGTACCGGTTCCAAGAGGGACGGTGATTAATTATTTAGACGAACTCGAAGGAGCAATAGAAGATGTGGGCGGTTATCCGATCGTCCTCAAACCGCTAGACGGCAACCACGGCCGCGGAATTACGATCGACATCAACTCCTGGGAAGTAGCAGAAGAAGCCTACGATTTAGCCAGCAATGCCTCAAAAACCAAGAGCGTGATCGTCGAGCGCTATTACACCGGCCGCGACCACAGAGTATTAGTAGTCAACGGCCAAGTCGTAGCAGTCGCCGAACGAGTCCCCGCTAACGTTGTAGGAGATGGCAAGTCTACAGTAGAAGAACTCGTTGAAGAAGTAAACCGCGATCCGCAGCGGGGAGACGGACACGACAACGTGCTCACCCGAATTACGATCGACAAATTGACCCTCGATTTGCTCCAAAAACAAGGCTACGCAATGGACTCGGTATTGCCGGCAGGCAAAAGAGTATTCTTGCGCGCGACAGCAAACCTCAGTACCGGTGGCATTGCAGTCGATCGCACCGACGAAATTCACCCAGAAAACGTCTGGCTATTTTCCCGAGTCGCCAAAATCATCGGTTTGGACATCGCTGGCATTGACGTAGTGACATCCGACATTTCCGTACCGCTGCGCGATGTCAACGGCGTCATCGTCGAAGTCAACGCAGCACCAGGTTTCAGAATGCACGTCGCCCCGAGTCAGGGTTTGCCCCGCAACGTCGCCGGTGCAGTATTCGATATGCTGTTCCCTTCGCCTCAACCCACCCGAGTGCCGATTTTAGCGGTGACGGGAACCAACGGTAAAACTACAACCACTCGCCTGCTGGCCCACATTGTCAAGCAAACCGGTCAAATTACCGGCTACACGACTACTGACGGCACTTACATCGGCGAATATTTAGTCGAAAGCGGAGATAATACCGGGCCGCAAAGCGCTCATTTGATTTTGTCCGATCCCACCGTGGAAGTGGCGGTGCTGGAAACGGCTAGAGGCGGAATTTTGCGATCGGGCTTGGGCTTCGATCAGTGCGATGTCGGCGTCGTCTTGAACGTCGCGGCGGATCACTTGGGAATCGGCGACATCGACACCGTGGAACAATTAGCCAAACTCAAGAGCGTCCTCGTCGAGTCAGTAATGCCCAAAGGCTATGCAGTTTTGAATGCAGACGACCCGCTAGTATCACAGATGGCGCAGCGTGTCAAGGCTCAAATTGCATATTTTTCAATGAACCCAGACAACGAATTGGTTGCCAAACACACCGCTGCGGGCGGGCTGGCAGCAATTTACGAAAACGGCTATTTGTCGATCCTCAAAGGCGATTGGACGCTGAGAATTGAGCAGGCTGTGAATGTACCGCTGACGATGGGCGGGCGCGCGTCGTTTATGATTGCGAATGCTTTAGCGGCTTGTTTGGCGGCTTTTGCTCAGGGAGTGAAAATAGAAGATATTCGATCGGCTTTGTCAAGCTTCCAAGCATCGGTTGGCCAAACTCCCGGACGGATGAACCTGTTTAATTTGGGCAGCTATCACGCTTTGCTGGACTACGCCCACAACCCGCACAGCTACAAGGCTTTGGGGAGTTTTGTACAGAATTGGGATGGAATGCGGATCGGGGTAGTTTGTGCCCCTGGAGACAGACGAGATGAGGATTTTGTGACGTTGGGCAGACTTTCGGCCGAAATGTTCGATCGCATTATTGTGAAAGAAGATCTGGATCGGCGCGGGCGAGAACCCGGTGTTGTAGCCAAGTTCATTTGTCAGGGGATTGCAGAGGCAATTTCCGAACGAACAGCCGATCGATCTAAAGTTGAATACGAATTGATTCTCGACGAAACCATTGCGGTTAACAAGGCTTTAGACGAAGCACCGGCTGGCAGTTTGGTAGTGATTTTACCTGAAGGCGTCACAAAAGCTCTGAAGCTAATTGAGGCACGGAAACCGATTCAGGAATCTGTGGAAGTTCAAAATAGTTTAGTTAAATCGAAGTCACAGGAAAGTTTAAAACCGACTGCTGTGAATCAAGGCTAAATTCTGAAGTTTGATTTCATTATTAATAGGTTGGGTTTACTTATGTTAAACCCAACCTATTTTTTTTAAATTTAGAATTAGAGAATTTCATAATTTCCTTGTGAGCTCGTTTCCGGTTGCATCGGAATGGTTTAACCGCAGAGAACACAGAGGACACAGAGGGAGAGAATAGAGAGATGAATACAGGACGATGCTACCAGATTTGATATGATTATTCCTATAAAACCAGCAGCAGGATTGAAACATGAATGAAGCCGATCGCACCAGAGTCGAAACATTCATCACGCGCTGGGCAGGTTCTAGCGGCAATGAACGCGCAAACTACCAGTTGTTTTTTGCGGAAATGTGCGATGCGCTGGGGGTCGATCGCCCAATGGATAAAGGTAGAATTCCCAACGATCCCTACTGCTTTGACAAAGATCTCAAAATCTTTCATCCCAGCGGCAAAGTAACTCCGGGGTTTGTGGATTTTTACAAAGCCGAACACTTTTTAATCGAAGCTAAACAAGGCGGAACAACCAGCAAAAAAGGAACGGCAAAGCGGGGAACGAATACCTATTTGCGAGAGATGGAAAAAGCCTTTGTACAAGCCGTTGCTTATACGCGCAATCTCAGCAGCAAACCGCCGTTTTTGTTAACTTGCGACATTGGCGACCATTTTGAATTGTGGATGGGTTTTAGCGGCGATTACGGCGGCTATGGGGCGCGGCGAGAAATTGCGCTGACAGAGTTGCAAAAAGCTGATGTTTTCGATTTGTTTGTCGATATTTTTAGCAATCCGCAGCAGCGCAATCCAGAAAAAATTGCGGCGCGGGTAACGCGGGAAGTGGCGGCGGATTTGGCAGAGTTGGCGAAGCGGATGGAGGCAAATGTCGATCCGCAGCAAGTCGCCCAGTTTTTGATGCGCTGTATTTTCACCATGTTTGCTGAGGATGTGGGGTTGCTGAAGGAACATCTGTTTACCCAGGCGCTGGAAACGCGATGGATTCTCAATCCAAAGATGTTTAAACCGGAGGTAGAGGCGCTGTGGGAGGCGATGAATGAGGGGACGAGTTTTGGCTTTCACGGCCAACTGTTGCGGTTTAATGGCGGATTGTTTGCGGAATCCCAGGCGTTTGCGTTGACAAAGGCGCAGTTAGAAGTATTGTTGCAGGCGGCGAAGCGGGATTGGTGTAATGTGGAACCGGCGATTTTTGGGACGTTGTTGGAAAGGGCGCTGGATGCGCGAGAGAGGAGTAAGTTGGGGGCGCATTATACGCCGCGATCGTATGTGGAACGGTTGGTAAAACCTGTGGTGATGGAGCCTTTGGGCGATCGCTGGATTGCGGTACAAGCGGAGGTTAAACAGTTACTCAACGCGGGGGAATCGGAACCGACTGCGAATCAACGGAAAAAGGCGATCGCACTTTTAGAAGCATTTTTGACGGAGTTACAAGGGGTGAAAATTCTCGATCCGGCGTGCGGATCGGGGAATTTTTTGTATGTGACATTGGATTTGTTGAAAGGGTTGGAGTCGGAGGTGTTGCGGCGCTTGGAAGATGTCACCGGATCGGCGCAGTTGCGGTTAGATATTGCCCAAGTCAATCCGAGTCAGTTTTTGGGAATTGAGATCAATCCGAGGGCGGCGGCGATCGCGGATTTGGTGATTTGGATTGGGTATTTGCAGTGGCATTTTCGGCGGTTTGGCGACATTCCGCCGATCGAACCTGTGTTGCGGGAGTACAACAATATTGAATGCCGGGATGCGGTGTTGGCCTATGATGCGATCGAACCGGATGTTGATGCGACGGGGAAGGTGCGATCGCGCTGGGGCGGGCGGATGATGAAAAGTCCGGTGACGGGAGAAGATATTCCCGATCCGACAAATCAAGTAACAATTTATCGCTATTTGAATCCAAGGGCGGCCGAGTGGCAGGCGGCGGATTATATTGTGTCGAATCCGCCGTTTATTGGGAATAAGCGGATGAGAGAAATATTAGGAGATGGATATACAGAAGCTCTCAGAAATGTTTACACAGAAGTTCCTAATTCATCTGACTACGTAATGTATTGGTGGCACTTTGCTGCTCAATTAATAAAAAATGATCGAACCAACAGATTCGGCTTTATTACAACTAATTCAATCAGTCAAGCTTTCAATTTAAATGCAATTGAAAATGCTTTAAAAGATGGACTGTCAATAACTTTTGCTATTCCCGATCATCCTTGGGTCGATCGTGTCGATGGTGCTGCTGTTCGTGTAGCTATGACGTTAGCAGAAAAGGGGATCGATCGAGTGGGATGCTTACTGACAGTTCAAAAAGAACCTGTGTGTCCTGATAGTGTGGAATCAGAAATGATCTCATTTAGTAAGCAAATAGGAACTATTAGTTCAAGCTTAAGCCTTAGCATTAATACTACTAAAATAACTAAATTAGGATCCAATAGAGGATTTGTTTTTCAGGGTGTAATTCCTATTGGGGAAGGCTTTAAGTTGCGCGAACAAGATTTAGAGCGTTTTGGTTACTCGCCTTCAACATTACCTCTTGTGATTAAACCCTATGTGATAGGTATGGATATTGTGCGCGTACCTCATAGAAAATGGATTATTGATTTATTTGAATACAGCGAGGCTCAAATAATAGAAGAATATCCTCATATTTATCAACATATATACGATAATGTCCGTCCTATAAGGCTGCAAAATAGAGAAGCTTCTAGGCGTAAAAAATGGTGGTTATTTGCTCGTTCCAATGAAGAATTGCGATCTGCTATCAAGAAATTAAACCGCTTCATTGGTACTCCAGATACATCGAAATTTAAGCCATTCACTTTTCTAGATGCAAAAACTTTACCCGACGCACAGGTTTACTGTATAGCAAGTGATGATGCTTGGATATTGGGCGTTTTGGAATCAAAAATACATCAAGTTTGGCTAAAAAAGATTGCTCCAAGAATGGGAAAAGGCAATGATTTGCGATGGAAACCGTCAATTGTCTTCGACCCCTTCCCCTTCCCCACTCCAACCGACACCCAAAAACAAACCATCCGAGAACTCGGAGAACGCCTCGACAGCCACCGCAAACGAGTCCAAACCACTCACCCCGAAGTCACCATCACCGGGATGTACAACCTCCTCGAAAAACTCCGCCAAGGCGAACCCCTCGACGACAAAGACAAAGCCTTCAACCAAAAAGCCCTCGTCTCCACCCTCAAACAAATCCACGACGAACTCGATAGCGCCGTATTTGCCGCCTACGGTTGGGAACCCACCCTCACGGACGATCGAATCCTGGAAAACCTCGTCACCCTCAACGCCCAACGCGCCGAAGAAGAACGCAACGGACTCATTCGCTGGCTGCGTCCCGACTACCAAGCCCCCGGCGAAACCTACGTGCAACCATCCCTTGCAGGTATCATAACCGAAACCGAAATCGCCGTCATTCCCACGGAACAACAACCCTTCCCCAAAACCCTGAAAGAGCAACTTTCCGTCATCCGCGACTTATTTCGCACTCAAAGTGGCGAATGGACAGCCGCCCAAGTCACCGCCCATTTCAAAGGCGCCAATCGCAAACAAAAAGTCATTCTCGACTGTCTAGAAAGCCTCGAAGATTTGGGGATTTTGCTCAGTCATGCGGAAAATGGGATGACGTTTTGGCATTTGGCGGAAGTTGGAAGCGATCGGTAAGTTTTGCTTTGTGATTGTTATCATAATTTTATCCAGCAAGAGGCGATCTAATGCTAGAAACCACAATCCTAGAAACCTTAGTCAAATTACCAGATTCCCTGAAACAGGAAGTGCTGCACTATGTAGAATTCTTAGCAGCAAAATATGCAAATAATGAGGTTGCCGTAAATCCTCATCAAAAGAAACGTCAAGCCGGGATGATGAAAGGCACGTTTGTCTTACCCCTTGCTGATGATTTTGATGCACCATTAGATGATTTCCAGGAGTATATGGAATGAGTGCATTGCTCCTCGATACTCACACTTTTATTTGGTTTTCAGAAAATGCTCCTAACCTATCAGTTGCATTGAAAGAGCAGATTGAATCCGCCGATATAGTCTATTTGAGTATTGCCAGTCTTTGGGAAATTGCGATAAAAATAAGCATTGGTAAGCTGACGCTGCAATCAGACTATGCAGATATCGAAGCTCAGTTACCTGCTGCTGGCATCTTGTTACTGCCAATTTCATTTGCGGATACTGTACGGGTTCGCAACCTACCATTCCATCATCGCGATCCATTCGATCGCATTTTAATTGCCCAATCCATTAATCATTCTTTAGTTTTAGTCAGCCGTGATGAAATGTTTGATGCTTATGCTGTTCAAAGATTATGGGAATAAACTAGATTTTTATCGCCAATGGCATTGACCCGATCGATTGTAAAAGATTAAAATAAATTATAGAGTTACGGTCAAAAGTTTTCCAGGCCTCCCGAACAAATCCTCCTACAATACTGGCGCGAACTTGCGCCCGCCGATCGCGAAAAAGTCCTTCAGTTTACCCAAGCTCTAGCGCTCAAATCTTCACCAGAATTTACCCCCAAAACACAACTCGGTCAAACCCTGTGGAAACTTCGCCAACGGGCGATCGCCAACGGTATGAAACTCATCAATGAAGTGGAGTTAGAGCAAGAAATTGCCGATCGTCGAGGTGGCTGCGGTGTCCGGTAAACTAACTTATCTGGATTCAGGTGTTTTAAATCGATTACCCACGATCGATAAGGTTTGTAGTGAGGACTTTAGTCCTTGACAGAAGAAGGACTAAAGTCCTCACTACAAACCAGTGTCGATCGTGGTCGATCGACCGGACACGATCTTACGATAAAGAGCCAGGGAACGGGGAAATAGTCTCCCTAAATGTCCTGACTGTGATTTCCCTACCTAAATCTTGAGCTAATAAATCGATACCATTAATAACTCGATAGGGTTCTGCAATACTTAAAATATCATAGCATTTTTCCCGATAATCGGGACGCTCTTGGAAATACTGAATCGCTCGATTTAGCGGTTCCATAACTTGATAAGCTGCTTCAGCTTTGTCGATCGCCTCTTGGGGAATCTCAGTTGCTAACCTTTGAATTGCCAAGTCGATTAAATCTCTAGAGTTTACCCGATCGCTCGGCCATCGATCGGCATTTGCTAACAGTTTTTCTGCTATACTATCGATTTGATTCAAGCAAGGAACAGGCGACCAATTGGGATAATTTGGTTCGCCAAACTGAATTCGCCCTTCACAAACCATCTCGAATTTAATGGTAGTGCCATCCACAATAACTGGAAATCTGATGCCGTATTGGTTTGATTGAATATCGTTGGGGAGAAAAATGCGCTCGCGATTAGCAAAGATCGCATCATAGCCTGCTTCGGCCACTTTTCGGCGCAGGAGACTGTAGCCACCATCCATCGGACACATAAAGTCAATATCCTGACTTAACCGATATTCCCCATGTTCCATACTTATCAGGGTTCCGCCACCAAAATAAGCGCGACATTCCTGCAAAAAATCGACATTCAAGTGGTTGAGTACAGTTAATATTTTTTGATGAATTTCGCGTTTAAACATTGGTTGTAAATTTACCAATTTTTCCGTTTTTTCTGGCAGATTAATGCTTAATAGTTCCGCTACCAGCCAAGATTGATAGTGTTGGCTAATTTGTCGAATAAAAATTAGTTCCTCAGAGTTGGGTTCTCCCAAAACTCCCCAATAATCCCAGCCTGATTCGTAGCGACATAGCATTTCCGGGAAAGTCAGATTTTTGACATTAGCAATTTGCCAGCAGATAGCCTCAAGAAATGGCATTTTTGCTGGGATTTTAAATGCGGTTGCTATTTCTTTATCGTTCATCTTCTTTGCAAAACTCCTTCTCTATTCCATTTACAAATACTCCAACACCAGCAGTCGCAAATAGTCTAGCATTCGGATGTACGATCGCATTTGAAGATAGCCCGATCGCGTCTCATCATAAAACTGAGCGATCGCAGAACGATCGAACACCCTAAGCTGATGTAAAGAAGCGATCGCTTCATCACGATCCTCAACCCCTTGACTACCCTGAATCTGACTAGCATAACCGCGAATACTGACTGTCACTAACTCCAGCTCCTCCAGAAACGAAAACTCTTCCTCGGAACCAAGATAGCTCTGAGCTATCTCTTTGCGCTCTGATTTAGTGTTTTGATAGTCAACCGTCAACTGTGCCAAAAGCTGCACAATAATATCTTGCTGAATCGCTAACTTATAATGATTCATCTCTCTCATCTCTTCCTCTGTGTTCTCTGCGCTCTCTGCGGTTAAATATTCCTATTTAATCATCGGAATTACCCCTTAACAACCGCCCACTGAGTCACCGGTGCAAGCGGCTTCCAACCTTGAAAAGAACCGATCGCCCCCAGCCGCTGAATCCCAATTCTAATCAGTTCCCCACCGTGCAAAGAATGCCACTGCAAAACCTTAAATTCGCTTTCAACAGTTACCGCATTCACAACCAATCGCCCGCCCTCACCTAAAGCATTCCAACAACTTTCTAGCAAAGCCTCTGCGGTGACACCGCCGCCGATGAAAATAGCATCCGGTTGCGGCAAATTTACCAAAGCAGCGGGCGCGTCTCCCGCCACGATTTTAAGTTCGGGAACACCTAAATTAGAGGCATTTTCAGCAATATATTCCAGTCTAGTTGGATGGCGCTCGATCGCGATCGCCCGACAACTCCGATGACTCCGCATCCACTCAATCGCGATCGAACCGCAGCCCGCCCCCACATCCCACAGCAACTCCCCCGGAATCGGCGCTAACGCCGACAGCGTAACGGCTCTAACCTCCCGTTTCGTCAACTGTCCATCGTGGCGATAGGCTGCATCCGGTAAGCCGGAGGTGCGGGAAACGAGCAGAGTTTCGCGATCGGCTGTAACTGCAATGGCGATCGCATTCAAATCGGCTAAATCCGTGGCATTCCAAGCTGCTGCAACCTCCTCGATCCGCCGTTCCGCCTCCGACCCCATCCGCTCGAACACAGTCATCAAACTGCTACCAAACCCCCGCTGTGTCAACAATTGGGCAACCTTTCCCGGCGTATGTCGATCGGCACTCAACACCAGCAATCGGGCTCCCGGATACAGAGAAAGTGCGATCGAGGCGATCGGGCGATTTGTTAAGCTGAAAGTTTCAACATCCGCCAACGGCCAACCCAAACGGGCGCAAGCCAGACTAAAAGCGGATGCTGCGGGAATCACAGTCATTTCCGAAATCGGAATCCGGCGCGACAGCGTGACACCAATCCCGTGACACATCGGATCGCCACTTGCGAGCACGCAAACAGACTCTGGGCGACGGCTGATGATGCTGTCAACTGTTGTTTGTAATGGTGAAGCCCAAACTAATTTTTCGCGGGTGTCGTCGGTTGGTAGCATTGCGAGGTGACGGGCGCCACCGACAATGATTTTAGATCGATCGAGTAGCGAAAGGGCGATCGAACTTAATCCCGAAAGTCCGTCTTCCCCAATCCCCACCACCGAAAGCCATTTGTGCATTGCGCCCTGACTGCTAATTACTACTTATCGATTCTAAAGAATAATATGGGATTTTCATTGACAATCCTTTCTTCTACTTGTCTCATCCCGAGTCTGGCTGCTAATTTGCATGATTCAATGTTTGGGCGATCGCAACTTGCAACCAGATAATCTAATCCAAGTTCATCAAAACCATACTCTAATATTTTCGTGGATGCTTCAGTAGCGTAGCCTTTTTTAATAGCTTTCGGCAACAGCGCGTAAACCAACTGCGGCTGCGGTTCCTCAAAAAAATACCACAAACCCACAAATCCAATAATTTCGCGATCGCTCTTTCTCTCGATAAACCACAAGCCGAATTTCTTTTCTCCAAACAGTTGTTCGTTCTGTTCGATCATTTCTTCCACTGGATCTAGCGACCAAATTTGACCGTCGCACAAATATCTCCTGACATAGGAATCGGTAAAAATGGCGTGCAGCTTGTTGAGATCGTTCTCTACAATCGGTGTCAAAATCAATCTATCAGTTTCAAGTATCATTGGACTTCTATTTGTCAACAGTTCGCAAACTTATAAAACCTGATTCACCAAATATCTAGTCTACCATGATATTATATCCGATCGATTAACCATACAGTGCGATCTAGAAGCTCGCACTAGACAATATCGAAATTTTAATATATTTTATCGAACCCTATGCCAATTTTGTTTTTGGCATACAGAAATAGATCGATCGCCCTTAGAGGCAAGTAACTTTTGAGGAAAGTGCGATCGAAAGAACAATGAGAGACTGGCATCAGTTTGATCGAAAACAAAAAATAATCACCGTCGGCTATGGAACCGCAGTCGCGTTAGTATTAGTAGCGATTGGTTGTACCGCGTGGGATGCGATCGTGGTGACGGCAGGCATCTTTAAAACCACTCTCGGTATCTTTAAAACAACTCCTTGTCTCGCTTACAAAT
The DNA here is from genome assembly GCF_020883045.1 of Microcoleus sp. CAWBG58. NCBI lineage: Bacteria > Bacillati > Cyanobacteriota > Cyanophyceae > Oscillatoriales > Microcoleaceae > Microcoleus > Microcoleus sp. CAWBG58. Next base: position 52,222 of record NZ_JAHRFA010000017.1, read on the forward strand.
TTGAAGATGTCAACCCTTTAATTGCAGGTAAAAACGTTAAAATAAAAATTGGGGAAGGCAGCGGTTCCGATTGCGGAGTATCAGAACTCGCATCGTTTGGAAAACCAGCAGTTTGGTCATCACAAGATACCAAAGTTATCCAACTTTCCCAAGATGGAACTGTGACGGGTATTGCGCCGGGAAAGTTTACCGTGTTGGCAAAAATAGGACAAAAAACACTCTTGATGTCTGGTGTTGTTTATCCGCCAGATTGGGATGTTCGGATTCAGCCAGAAGTGGCGACAGTGCGCGCGGGCGATCGCATTACCTTTGAAATGATCGCCTCTGATTCAAAAGGCAATTTGCTACCCCCATTAACTTTCGGGCTGCGGACTCCAGATTATCAGGAACCCGGGCCTGGTGCGCCAACCAAGCCTCCGAATTCGCGGCCGTTACTCGATCGCACCTTTCATCATATGGGCACGCAACCGGGCACGTTTCGAGCGCTGCGCCCCGGAAAGATTGCGATTGCGGGTAAAATGGGCGATCGTACAAAATCAGCCCAATTAACTATCAAATAAAATAACCAGTTTTGTTGCTATTTTATGAATCTACGCGATCGCATAATTTTGACAGTTGCTGCTTATACACCAATACGGTTTACTTAGAATAGTCCGAAGAGAGGAACGAAGCAATCTCCGTATCTATTTATCATAGGGTTTTACCCTCAGGGCGGTATACCAGTAAACCGTATTGGATTATAAGCTGTCTAGCCTCTAAATTGTAGATTTTGGGGCGGGCTAGAAGCCTTTCTCACAAGAGTTTTAAAACCCGGAGAAACCCCCTAACCCCGCTTAGGTCGGGGGGACAAGAGCCTTCTCAAAGTTCCCCTTTCTAAGGGGGATTTAGGGGGATCTGAATTTGAGGTGAAATGTTGAATATTTAATTAGTTAATTCCTACTTCCAACCCAACCACCTTAACAAAGGCACAACTAAATAATGACTGACTCCCAAACAAAGCCCGATCGCACTTCCCAACAAACCAAAAAATGCAATTGCACTCCTGCTCAATGACACGAACCTTCTAGCTTATCCCTTTCAGTACACTTGAATATTGGCTCACTGTTATCTGAAGAAGGGGTTGTATTTGTTGAGGATGATTTTGGTGTACTCTTAGCTGGTTTCACAGGCTGTTTGTCTTCATCAAAATTCTTACCCTTAGCTAAGTTAGACTCTAAAAATAAACTGATAGGAATCCCCCAGTTATTACCTAAATTTGGATTATTGATCGACATATAGGTGTCTAGCATCTAAGTTGTAGATTTTTGGCTATAGCTACTATTTCATTCTTGGCGAATCTTAGATTTTTCACAATTCGGCTCTGGGCGCTGACCAGAAGGTAATATAGGAGGACAATGTTTGGGCTTTGAAGGACAGTTGTTTTTACTAATTATTGTTCCTTTTTTAGGAGATTTTTGCAGGTTAATTTCTGTATTTGGAGGCAGTTTTTCTCTTATTTTATCAAAATTTGTAACAACAGGAACACCCCACCCGTCAGAATAATTTTCGTTTGGATCTTTGGGAATAGTTTCACAGGTATTAGGATCGTATTTTTTACCTATCTCGTAGGCTAATTCTGCCTGGATAGCTACCACCTGGCCTTGGGAATTAAATATAGGCCCGCCACTGACCCCTTGGAAAATATTATTGGTGTAGCGGACATCATAACCATCCTTTGGATCGGACCTAAGTTCACATATTTTTCCACGAGTAAACTGAGGGATTTTTGCTGGTTTTCCTGATGCTTGGCAGAGATTCAATCCAAAAGCATAAACTTCGAGATCGGGATCGATTGAGTTTGCTAGTGGAGCAGTCCTATAGCTTTGACCGGGTTCAGCTTTGAACTCTACCACTGCTAGATCGATTTTTTTATCGATTGTTTTTATCCGATCGTTATAATCATGTGCACCCGCAATTCTATGTTTTTTATCATCTGTTTGAGTTTCCAATTCGTAAGGATCTTCACTCTCACCAAGTAGAGTGCCGACAACATGAGCTGCTGTTAGGACATAATAAGTATCGCCACTTTTAGCAAAAATTACCCCCGATCCAGGAGAGCTTCCACTACCACTAATAAACACAGTTGTCTCTTCTGCTAGTTCTTTTATTTCCTGTTCTCTATCAGGCGGTGAGATAGTTTTCTTGGGTATTTTAGATGGTAAAACACTAGGGGAAATTGGATTTGTAGATGTAGGGGGATTCGGAGTTTTTGTTACACTATCTCCAGCACAACTGACAACCATAATAATTATTATGGTAATAATTATCCATGTTTTTGATATTCGCTTCAGCCTATTATGTAACCACATAAATCATTATTTTTATGAACTCAATCGATAAAATCACTCTACCTTACCAGATTCTACTATATTATGGATTTTTTCCAAATAACCTTGATAAATGTCTGTTGTTCCATCAGGATGAGTAATCTTCACTTCAATAGTAGGGTGATTAGGGGCAGTATGATTTGTAACTATTAATTTCTGAGAGGTAGATGTTGTAGAAGGTATTTGTGAAGCAGATGTAGAATCTTTTAATTCACCATTATTCCCTCTGTTTAAAATTTTCTGACTAAGCCATATTGAAAAAATCACAATTACCACTAAAAACAAAATTAAGATGATAATTTTTATTTCTATATAATCGTATTTATCAGTACCTGGAGATTGACTGTCCGCTGTATCATGTGGTGACTGCGAAGGTGTAGAAGACGTAGAATCTGTAGATGTCTCCCCTCCTTTTGAAGCTTTAGGATTCGGTTCCTCCAGTGGAGTTTTGGGAGCTAGCTCGTTGTATGTTTCTATTGGAATTCCCCAAGCAAAGTATCTCATGAACTGTTCAATATCTGGCGAAGGCTTAGAATCGTCAGTAAATATGTAAGGGTTCGGAGCATTCGCGATTGGCGGTTTTGGATACTTACCCTTACCGTTTATAGCTACTACTTTACCTGCGGATGTGAATACAGGTCCACCGCTAGATCCAGGGCTCGTATTATTATCGTATCCAATTCTATAGCCTGCTTCTAAAGTTTTGTTTTTCAAAAGCAACGATAAAGGAGCTACTAATCCCGGTACTATTTTAAACTTTGATTTACATGGACTAGACTCACAGGGAAACCCAGCTACAAAAATTTTTTGCTCTGGCTTCAAAGTAGATGAATCTCCCTGTTCGGCTTCTTTATAGGAAATCGAACTACTAAACGACAACAGCCCTAAATCATTTCCCTTAAAGTCGGCTTCCGTGTACTTAGATGCCTGATAAACTTTATTATCCTCAGTTTTTATTTTATACTCTCCTTTTAAACCTTTGATGACGTGATTGTTAGTCAGCACTAGATAAACGTATTGCGAATTAGCCTCTTGACTTTTTTCTCGTCTGACTATAAATCCTGACCCCCCTACTTCCTCATTATTATCTGGCAATACTTTAAAAACTTTGACTGTAATTTCCTTAGCTTTTTTGCTTACTTCTTCATCTGACAATAAGGCAGCCTTAGTTGTAGATGGTTTTGGGGATTGCGCTAAATTAATAGCCTGTGGCTGTAGAGCGATCGCAACACTACATACACAGGCTAGGCTGATGGCTTTCAGGGAATTATGCTTCATTTATCCAAGTTACATACAGTACAAATAACAAAAAACAGGGTCTTTGAACTTGGAATATTCAACTTATAAGTGAGAAGTGGGTTTGCCAACTTCACCCGTAACTTACAGATAATCCAGATAGAGGAAGCCTTCTAATTCCTGCAAACATATTTAGCACTCTTTTTTAAACCTTGCAACTGCTGCCGAACATTTACATATAGACGACATCCACTGGCTTGTGTGGGGATACCATCAAAGTCACTTCCAGCCAAGTTAAGTAAATCTGCGATTACTTCATCAGGTTTCCTTTTACCGTTTGGATCTAAGGTATAAACCAATCCCTTCTCCTTGCAACCACTCCCCTGAGAGTCTGCAACACAGATAATAGGATATTTGTCCTGCTTGCCGTGAGTTAAATGAAACGGATCTTGTGCGCGCAGGTGATTATTAAGTCTTTCGCTCACTTCACGGCAGCGTTTTTCAGGGGTATAATTTGCTAGGGCACCGAAATCAGAAGTCCAGCGGATATAGGCTTTTGAACCTCGTGGACCTTCAGCGAAAGTTGTCCAGACTCCTCCCGATTCTTTTTTACAAACAAAACTATACTCGGATTGAGTTTGGGTTTGAGCTTGAGTCAGCGTAGTGGGTAAAATACCAAACGCTAATCCCACAACGGATGCTGTTACTAGAGATATGGATTGCCAGTTTTTCATGTGTAGACCTAGCTCTTTCAAGTGCGAAATTCAAAAAACAGATTATTCATTAATGTAGCACAAACTATCTAGATCTGCAAACAGATTTAGCACTAGGTTTCCCTTGCAAACGCAACCGAACATTAATATATAGACGACAATCTTTTCCAAAAAAAGGTTTCGGATCCAAATATGCAAAAACAGGAGGGCTTGCCACAAAGTCATTAGCACTTAGTTCTAGTAAGTCTTTTAAGGTTTGTTCGGGAGTGCGAATTCCTTGCGGGTCTAACGTATACACCAGGCCTTTGCATTCACGACCCTCAAAATCTGTCAAGCAGATGATAGGATACCGAGCTTGCCTACCATAGGTCAAGTAAAAAGACTTCTGAGTTTGGGCGTATAAGTCCAACCTATTACTAACTTCTCGACAGCGTTGTTCGCGGCTATACCCCACTTTTCCACCAAAGTTAGAAGTCCACCGAATAAAGCTTCTGTCACCTCGTGGCGTTTGAGCTATGGTTGTCCATTCACCTCCAGATAGCCTGCAAACAAAACGGTATTCCCCATCAGCAACAGCGGGGATGCTGGGTGTTATGGTAGATGCTATTCCAACGATAGCTACTGTAAGGATAAAAAAAATGCGACTGTTCATAAATTATATAACATCAAAATTCATGACTGAAATAATTGCTTGAGGATAGACATTCTGCCTGTTTTTAGCCCATCCTAGGAGGTAAAAAGAGGAAAAATAGATAAAACTAAGATTTGCAGGTTTTTGGTTAAGGATTACAGCGCTTACCAACAGGCAGAATAGGAGGACACTTAGGAGGATCTGATTGAGGAATATTTTTTTTGCACCATGATGTTTTTTGGCAAAATTCTCCTATATTTATCAAATTTGCTGAGATTTCTATTCCTCCTTTTATAATTATTATACAAAATATCAATAATTTAATTATTATGCTTAATTTAGTAGGTTGATTGCTCTGAGCGGAGCTTATATTACTTACTAGCGAATTTCGTCTCATTACCTTCAGCCCTCTACAACTACCTATCTAGTTTCAAGTTGGATTCCTGACATTTGTAGTGCCAGTTTTTCTCATAATTAAATTGCAACCTCATTATTCGCACCGCTCACCAACAGGTAGAATTGGAGGGCATGGCTTTTTGTTTTTGTAACCAGAACCTGAGTTTGATGGAGATGAGTTTGATGGATTGAGCTGGGGAGCTTGCGGTTTACCTGGATTTGCTTTCGGAGGGTGTGGTACAAAAAGCAGCCCAAGCGCAAAAGCTAAGATCGTAACCAAGGGTGTTGCGATCGCAAACCACAACCACATAGGCAGCTTGGATATTCTCCCTCCTAAATTTTGAACCGATGGAATGGTGGAACGTAAAATAGGGGCTACTACCACAGTAGCCGTAAAACCTGCTGAATTTAAATCGTTTAGCACCTCCTCTGCTGATTGATAGCGACTTTTACAATTATGCTCCACCATCTTTTCCAAAATTTTTTTCAGCTTATTACTAGCATTGAATGAATGAGACCACACAACCTTCCCTGTACTAGCATCTTTGAGTTGTCCAGGCTCCACCCCTGTCAAAGCTTCCAAAGCAGTCATCCCTAAAGCATAAATATCGCTGCAATATTCTGGGTAGCCTTGAATTTGCTCTAGCGGTGCATAACCTTCAGTATGAATCTGAGTTCCAGGAGAGGTGAGTTTAGTTACTTTCTGCTTGACTGCACCGAAATCTATGAGAACTATCTTGCCATCCCCATTTCTCTTAATGAGATTTTCTGGTTTGATATCCCGGTGAATATTTTGTTCGTGATGGATAAATATCAGAGAATTGAGTACATCCTCTAACAAACTGGCAACTCGATCCTCATTGAGCCTCGTATTGCGATTTAGTTCATCACGAAGGGTACATCCGTCAATGTATTCCTGCGCTAAGTACAACTCTTGACCCTCTGACAAGTATCCTATGTACTTGGGAATCAAATAATTTTTAGGGTTTTCCGTTAAATTCTTTAAAAATTTGGCTTCGCGCTCGAACAACTCCTTTGCCTTGGCAAAAGTTGTAGGGTTATTACTGACAAAGATGAACCGCTTCAGAGCGCATCGCCTACCCGAATCGTGCCAATCTTCGGCTAAGTAAGTTTCGCCAAAATTCCCATTGCCCAAAATATGGATGATTTTGAAACGTCCACCCCCTACTGATTGACCCATCGGTAGAGTTTGCCCTTGTCCTATCATTCTACCCTCCTCCAGAGATCCCGCTCAGCCTGCTCTCCTATAAAGCTTATATTAATCCCTGAATAGAGATATGACAACTCCCTAATCCTAAAATATTTTTCGGTCAGCCGACAGTATAATACGAAATCCGCGTTCGTTACTCTCTCGATCGCTCGGTGATTGAAATCACTTTTGACCTCAAACTCTCATGTAGCAATGCGCCAGTCATAAGAGTTTGAGGTCGAACTATAGCGTTTCTCAGAAAGATGAGGTATGCCGAGGTATGCTGCAACCCTTATAGTCTCAAGCTTTTCTTAGCAAAATGGGCACCTCACTTTTTAGAGAAAGGCTATACACAAAATTTAGTCCGCGAAGGCGTACTAATAAATAAAGGGTTATTTAAGCCAGATTTAGTATAAAAAGCTCATATTTGCATTTATATGCGGTTACAAATCACAAAAACAATACCGCCGAACACAATCTAAGTCCCTACTTCCAACCCAACCACCGCAACAAAGGCACAACTAAATAATGACTGACTCCCAAACAAAGCCCGATCGCACTTCCCAACAAACCAAAAAATGCAATTGAACTCCCAATCTGCAACCAGCCGAAGGAATCACCAGATGACAGCGATAAAATCTCCAAAAAACTCCCTGGAAAAATGCTCAAAGCATTCAAAAACAGAAACATTCCCGTCGAACAACCAGCCACCACCAAAGCGTGCGCTAATTGGTGACTCCGCAAACCCATGCCGATGGTTAAAGTGGCGATCGCAAATGCCCCCAAAATAATCCCCTGCACGCCGCTAAAAGCACTCGCTTCCATCCAGCACAAACTCGCTAACAAATAGCCCTGAGCACCCATCAATCCCGACAGCCAATACTGTTTTTGCTGGCGAAAACTCCCCGCATCCGTCAAACCTATCGCAGTGCCCCAGCCCGCAAAAGCAAACAACAGCACTTCCGGGCCGACATTAAAACTCATATAAGGAATTAATTGGTGCAAACCTTCATTCAAAAAATTCGCAAATTGCGGGCCAATAGGCGAAGAATAGGCTAAAACTAAACCGCCGATCGCCCCTGCACTTCCGCCAACCCCACCGAGCACCATTTCCCAGCCCGTATCTAGAGAAGCTACTACAATTTGGGCGATCGCGCCGAACACCAAAACTGTCAAACTTGCCGTTTTTTGCGCCGTCGCTACCACTACTTGCCGGCAAACTTCCACAATAGCTTGACTGACAGGCGCTAACGCAATTTTGCCCTTACTCTTAGCATAAATATCCTGCAAGCGCGATCGAACATCCGACGCCGAAGCCGGACGCTGCTGTATATTCGATCGCACCATATCATCTAACAAATTCGCAAAAGCTGGAGTCACAGACACAATATGTCGCCAGCGCAACTCCCCCGTCATCGGATCTTCAATTTCCGCCGGATACTTCCCCGTCAGCAAATGAATGCAAGTCCGCCCCAGCGCATAAAAATCCGTCGCCGGCACCACACCGCCGCCCACAATTTGTTCCGGCGGGCTGTACCCAGGCGAAATCAACCGCGTCGAGCTCGGAGAATCTTTCCCCACCGGTTCCCCACCGCCCATCTGTTTAACTCCCCCAAAGTCGATCGCCACCAACTGCAAACCGCCCAAACCCTTACTCAACAAGACTTGGGGCGATTCCGGGTCTCGCAGCATCAAATTGGAGGGTTTAATGTCGCGGTGAATAATCTGACACCGATGCAACTCCTCTAAAATTTGCACAGCTTGACTCAGCCAGCTAAACACCCATTCCTGCGGACATCCCTGAGGGTGATCTTCAAGAATTTCTTCTAGAGTTTTGCCGTGAATCTTTTCCATTACCAAACAAGGTAAGCGCCTCGCTGTGGCATTTCCATCCCCGCTTCCGAAATTTTGGGTTTGCACGTGAAAATAACCGTCCGGCTCGACTCTTGGAACCCCGGGGTGGCGCAAAATTGCCAAAACCCAAGCTTCTTGCTCGAACAGTTTTAGCGCTTTCGGAGAAGTTTCGAGCAACAATTTGAGGACGCGCTCGGTTTGAGTTTCTGTGTCCCAAACTGTGTAGATTGCTGCAAAACCCCCGGTACCGAGCCCTTGTAGAGGTATGTAGCGATTTTTTAGCCGCAGCGGAGTCCCGCAACTCTGACAAAAATTGTTGCCCCAAGTCTGAGGGTAAGGCCTTGGGCAATCTGGATTGATGCAGTGGACGGCTTGCGAAGGGGGGTGAGGCACAACCAGAGTAAAGATGGGACTAGATATCCATAGTAGACTTACGTGCAGCTAACGCAGAAACCCGGTTTGCCGCACAAGTCCTGTCCATATTATGTGCTATGCTGCCGACTTTTGACTTTCTAGGTAGGTACGTTGTTGGGCTTCAGCCCTCTTTACATATATTAGAAGAGGGCTAAAGCCCAACAACGTACCTTTGGAGTTCTGTAAGTATTTATAACTAATTTTTTCCTACCCCCAACCCAAAATTTAATATCTATAATTTAATCGATCTCCACCATGATTTAAGTATTTATGACTAATTTTTTCTCCTTCTCCAATCTAAAATCTAAAATTTAAAATCTAAAATCTCATCGATCCCCAGCACTTACCCCTGCATCCTTCGCCACTTTTGTTTGATAAGATATGTTACATAAGATTTCCTAATGTAAAGCTAAATAAACAATACTTATGATGATTAAAAGAATATTAAAATTGCAGTGCGCCACTTTATTGATATATTTCTAAGAGCCTGCGATCGGGCAAAAAAATTAAGCGAATACTAGGAAGCGAGATATGGCTTACGCGCAAACCCAAACTCAATCAAAGGCTGGGTATAAAGCCGGAGTTCAAGACTATAAACTAACGTATTACACACCGGACTACACGCCGAAAGATACAGATATTTTGGCAGCATTCCGCGTCACACCTCAGCCAGGAGTTCCCCCAGAAGAAGCTGGAGCTGCTGTGGCCGCTGAATCTTCCACCGGTACATGGACAACTGTGTGGACTGACCTCCTGACCGACCTCGACCGCTACAAAGGTCGCTGCTACGACATCGAGCCAGTTCCCGGTGAAGACAACCAATACATCTGCTTCATCGCTTATCCTTTGGATTTGTTTGAAGAAGGTTCCGTCACCAATCTGCTGACCTCTTTGGTCGGTAACGTGTTCGGTTTCAAAGCTCTGCGCGCTCTCCGTTTAGAAGACTTGCGGATTCCCATTGCTTACCTGAAAACATTCCAAGGCCCTCCTCACGGTATTACCGTTGAGCGCGACAAATTGAACAAGTACGGCCGTCCTTTGCTGGGTTGTACAATTAAGCCCAAATTGGGTCTGTCTGCTAAGAACTACGGCCGTGCCGTTTACGAAGTTCTGCGCGGCGGTTTGGACTTCACCAAAGACGACGAAAACATCAACTCGCAACCATTCATGCGTTGGCGCGATCGTTTCTTGTTCGTTCAAGAAGCTATTGAAAAAGCTCAAGCAGAAACCGGCGAAGTCAAGGGTCACTACTTAAACGTAACCGCCCCTACCTTTGAAGAAATGATGGAACGGGCTGAATTCGCCAAAGAAATCAAAACCCCCATCATCATGCACGACTACCTGACCGGTGGTTTCACTGCAAACACCAGCTTGGCCAAATGGTGCCGTCGCAACGGTATTCTGTTGCACATTCACCGCGCCATGCACGCCGTTATTGACCGTCAAAAAAACCACGGTATCCACTTCCGCGTGCTTGCCAAGTGCTTGCGGATGTCCGGCGGCGACCACCTGCACTCCGGTACAGTTGTGGGCAAACTCGAAGGCGAAAAAGGCATCACGATGGGCTTCGTAGACTTGATGCGCGAAGACCACATCGAAGAAGACCGCAGCCGCGGTATTTACTTCACCCAAGATTGGGCCTCCATGCCTGGTGTCATGCCAGTTGCATCCGGTGGTATCCACATCTGGCATATGCCAGCTTTGGTTGAAATCTTCGGCGACGACTCCTGCTTGCAGTTCGGCGGCGGCACCTTGGGCCACCCTTGGGGTAACGCACCTGGTGCAGCAGCTAACCGCGTTGCATTGGAAGCTTGCGTTCAAGCTCGTAACGAAGGCCGCAACCTGATGCGCGAAGGCGGAGACATCATTCGCGAAGCTTGCAAATGGAGCCCTGAACTGGCTGTTGCTTGCGAACTCTGGAAAGAAATCAAGTTTGAGTTCGAGGCAATGGATACCGTTTGATGATTTTTGGTTAGAGATTTTAGGTTTTAGGTCGCAAACTTGCTGTTAAGTCTTTATCTTTGAAGAAGATTTACAAGTAAGTTTGCATCCAAAATCTAAAATTCAAAACCTAAAATTTGAGGGAGCTGGGGTCAAATGGATCTCAAACAAGTTGCGAAAGACACCGCTAAGGTGCTGGCAAGTTACCTAACCTATCAATCCGTGCGGATTGTTGTAGCTCAGTTGAGCGAAACCAATCCTCCTCTGGCAATCTGGCTGAATGACTTTTCCACCAAGGGCAAAATCCAAGATGGAGAAGCTTACATTGAGGAACTGCTGAGGGAAAATCAAGATTTAGGATTTCGGATCATGACTGTGCGAGAGTATCTGGCTCACGATGTGACGGAATTTTTGCCAGAAATGGTTTGTACTGGCATTCAACAGGCGAATATGGAACACAGACGCCAGCATTTGGAGCGAATTACGCAGCTTAATTGGTCTGTGGCTAGCAGCAATCCTGAAACATCCTCAATAGATTCTGAACCGAATCTAGATAATTTGTCGAGTTAATCGATCGAGAAGTGCGATCGAACACACACCTTAGAGATACAAAAAATGAAGACTTTACCTAAAGAGCGTCGTTACGAAACTCTGTCATATTTGCCCCCGCTGACAGACGCCCAAATTGCCAAGCAACTGCAATACATCTTGGATCAAGGCTACATTCCCGGCGTAGAATTCAACGAAACCTCTGCCGCCGAAATGCGCTACTGGACATTGTGGAAGTTGCCTTTGTTTGGTGCTCGCAGCGTCCAAGAAATCATGACTGAAGTTCAAGCTTGCCGCTCTGAAAACCCCACCTGCTACATCCGCGTCATGGGTTTTGACAACGTGAAGCAATGCCAAGTGCTGAGCTTCATCGTGCACAAGCCAAACACCAGAGGCTACTAAAAAGTATTGGCTGGCTAATCTAACTTTTAGATTAACAGTCATTACAGATTTGAGGCGGGGAATATTCCCTGCCTCTTTTTTTTGTATAGCAACCGCCACTATAGCAGTTGACAGTTGACAGTTGACAGTTGACAGTTACATGGTAGAGGTATCAAATCGTTGATGGTAGAGGGTTGGCGCCTCTATTCATGAGCTCCTGAATGTCCTAACCGCTGTGGCGGTTGCTATATAGCAATCCTAAATGAGTCCTAAATTTTTGACCCCACCCCAACCCTGCCCATGAATCAGGGGAGGGAGTAAGAAATTCAAAAATGATTTAGGATTGCTATATCAAACGCGGACATAAATAGCCTCATGAATAGAACCCTGAACCCTTGCTTCATAAACGGTTTTGATTCCGGTACTATTCTATTCATAACTGTCAACTGTTATCTAACAATCTAAATCACCAGATTTTTGCCATCCGCAAGACAAATCCTGGTAACTCCGGATCGCCGCTCACTGTTTCAGGATTATCCAAGATTTCAGCTTCTCGATCGGGACGGTAGATGTAGACTTTTCGGTTTTGGCGATCGATCAACAATCCGAGTGATACACCGTTATCAATATATTCTTGCATCTTTTTTTGCAATCCCTTGAGAGTGTCACTAGCAGACCGCAATTCAATCACAAAGTCTGGACAAATCGGTGCAAATGAGGCTTTTTGTTCTTCAGTTAAGGCATTCCAGCGCTTTAGTTTAATCCATGAGACATCGGGGGATCTGGTTGCTCCATTCGGCAAGGTAAAGCCGGCACTGGAATCAAACGCTTCACCTGTGCCATCTTGTTCTGCCCAGTTCGCAAGTTGCTGAGCAATTTTAATGTTGCGGTTCCCTGTATCTGAAAAGGCTGGTGACATAATGATAACTTCCCCAGTGGCAGTACGTTCAATTCTCAAATCGCGATTAACTAGACAGAATTCATAAAACTGTTCAACAGTCATCGATTCGATCGCAGGGAGATTGACCGTCATTGGGACGCTTTGGGTTTGAATTAGCAGCGTCGTCATGGTTTTTCCTCATTTGGTGTAGGCGTGACAGAATACCTTGAGCTTACCCGATCTTAGCTTGGCGATCGACAGTTTTAGTCGATCGGGGAGTATTGTTTAACGACTTAAAATGATTTACAATCAGAGAGCGAGATCGTCCTGCTGGCACTGCAAAAGACAAGAATCCGCCAGCGGAATAATTGCATTGCATTATTACAAAGAAAACGTCACCCCAAAGTAAACCAATGCCGGATAACAACGAAATCGAAACAGACAGTACCCACTCAGAAGCAGTTCCGCCAGCAACCGAAATAGCAGAAACCAACGATCGATCGGAATCGAAGGTGCAGTCTGAACCAGGAGATACATCAAATTGGTTCGGTTCGGTATTCGGAGTAGTCTCTGCAAAGGCGAGTGCGGTAGGAAATGTGGCAGCGAGTGCCGGAAGTACGATCGCGAATACTGCGAATGCTGTGGGGGACGCAGCAGGTAATGCTGGAAGTGCGATTGTTAATACTGTTAGTTCGATAGGCAATGTGGCTGCGAGTGCTGGAGATGCGATTGTGAATACGGCGAGTGCAGTAGGAAATGCTGCTGCGAGTGCTGGAAGTGCGATCGCGAATACTGCGAATGCTGTGGGGGACGCAGCAGGTAATGCTGGAAGTGCGATTGTTAATACTGTTAGTTCGATAGGCAATGTGGCTGCGAGTGCTGGAGATGCGATCGCGAATACAGCGAGTGCGGTAGGAAATGCGGCTGCGAGTGCCGGCAGTACAGCAATGCAAGTTCCCAATTTTTTGGGTTCAGCCCTCGATTTGATTTCCCAAAGTCCTATCTTGAAAAAACTGACTGAAAAGTTCAAAATTGACTGGTTAGTCAGGGCGATCGATACTGTTGATGTCGTGACTGCCGAGGCGCAAGTTCGAGAGTTGCAGCGCCAATATCCTCACGAGAAACCTCAAGAAATCGCACATCGCTTAATGGTGGAAAAAGCCTTGCTAGCGGCAGGAAGTGGCTTGGTTAGCAGTTTAGTTCCGGGCGCGGCTTTGGCGTTGGCTGGCATGGATTTAGCGGCAATGACGGCCTTATCTGCCGAGTTGGTTTATCAAATTGCTGCCGCCTATGGTATGGATTTGCGATCGAGCGATCGCAAAAAAGAAGTTGTCGCTATTTTCGGTTTATCCTTGGGTAGCAACTTAGCGATCGAAGCTGGAGTTACGCTTGTTAGTAATATTCCCTTGGCGGGTGCGGTGATTAATGCTAGCGCCAGTGCGGCAATGATTTACTCGCTGGGATACGGTGCTTGTCGGTTTTACGAAGCGCATCTCGATTCCTCGGAAATCGAAACCAAGCTCGAAGATTTACGAGAGGTATTGCAAGCGGAAAGCGAGCAATATTTAGAAAGAGCGATCGCACAAGAAACACTAATGGATTGGATTTTAGTCTATGTCGTCTATACCACCCAACAATTCACCAAATGGGATGAGTTTTTAGCGCAATTACAAGCTGCGAATTTAAATTCCACGTGTTTAGCTGAGATTGAATCTGTGAAAAATAAGTCTAAATTGCCTCCCAAGTTGGATGTTTTACTCGAACAACTCGAACTCGACTTTGCCGAACCACTTTTAAAGCGATGCACTGAGACGATCGAGGCTGACGGTGAAATTAATGAGCGAGAGGGGAAAATTTTGCTGAAAATTAAACGGGCTGTTTTGAGTAAAAGAAAGCAAGCCCAAGAGCAAGTGCAGCAAACTTCGATCGAGGATGCGGTATCGGAACCTATACCAGCACAAACTGAAGTCCAGTCTGAATCGCAAACTTCCTCTTCTGCTCATTCTTCTTCTACTAAGTTTAGTACAAATATGCTGAAAAAATTCAAGCAGGTTTTAGCAGTTTCTAAGCTGTTAGAAGTGCCAAAAAATGGAAATTTAAGCGATGATGGCTCGCAAACTCGCCCCTTATCTTCTCATCTTCCTTCTAGTAAGTTGAGCGCAATTCTGCTGAAAAAATTTAAGGATATTTTAGCAGGTTATACCCAGTTAGAAGTACCAGAGATTGGGTATTTAATCGATCGGGTCGATAGAATGACAGGAGAAGAGTTTGAGGAATTTTTAGCCTGCTGTTTTCGCAATCTCGGTTATGCGGTCGAAATGACACCCAAAACGGGGGATTTTGGTGCTGACTTGATTCTCTCTAAAGCGGGAAAGAAAACCGTTATCCAGGCAAAACGCTATCAAGGAAAAGTGGGAAATTCTGCCGTGCAAGAAGTGGTTAGTGCGGTTAAGTATTACGGGGCACAGGATGCGATCGTGATTACCAACAGTAATTTTACATCCAATGCTCATAAACTGGCTCAAGCGAATGGAGTAAAACTCTGGGGACGAGAACAGTTAATCGATCTAGTGATGCGAGCTAAAAAATAACGAATCTATAGCAGTTGACAGTTGACAGTTGGCAGCAATTACCAATTACCAATTATCAACGATCTCAGGTTCGGTCGATTACCATAATAAAAAAGGTTCGTAGTGAGGACTTTAGTCCTTACAATCGAACGACTAAAGTCCTCACTACAAACATTATCGATTAAAGTCCTCACTACAAACATTATCGATCGCGCGTCGCTAATTGATAGGACATGATATCCTTCGGCTATAGCTTGCAAATAGCTTTTAAAACTTGCAGCAACAAAATTGAAGGTTCGGGTTCCATCAAAGTCAGAAATGGCATTAGCTGATAGGTTGGGGGGTTTCCTCTGCGGATATTGACAAACTGATAAAACTCTCCGCTAGTTGCCAATCCCCAAACAGACTCTTGATATTCTAAACTTTTACAGGCGTAAGTTAGAAGTTGGGGCAAACCTGCGCGGGGAGCAATTAGACTATTTTTAGATTCTATTACTAAAATCCAAAATCCTATATCAGTCGCGATTTGTTTCTCTTTATTGATTGCTAAAATGTCAAATCTGCCTGTAATCGTTGTGTCTTCATCTTCTATAGTTATGTTAGCAATGTCTTGTTCTAGACTCATCTTGATTGGGCGGCGGTAGAACCCAGCTAATCGCATTAAAGGAAAGGTAGTCAGAGCTTGTACGAGTCCTTCAGAGACTCTTTCAACAGAGAGGTACTCGCGAAAATCGTTGCGAATTTGTACGAGTTCTAGCTGTTCTATCTCTGTTAAGGATTCTAATGATAAAAAGGTTGTGTACGTATCGTTATTAAGCTGTTCTTGGAATTTCAAAAATTGATTGACTTCACTGAGCGTT
The DNA here is from genome assembly GCF_020883045.1 of Microcoleus sp. CAWBG58. Taxonomy (NCBI): domain Bacteria; kingdom Bacillati; phylum Cyanobacteriota; class Cyanophyceae; order Oscillatoriales; family Microcoleaceae; genus Microcoleus; species Microcoleus sp. CAWBG58. The sequence goes on from NZ_JAHRFA010000017.1 coordinate 68,223, forward strand.
AGATTTTTGGCATTAATAACTGTCATAGCTTTCAAACAAATTAAGTCTCTCTTGTAATTTTAACATATTCGCAAAATTAGGTTCGTAGTAAGGACTTTAGTCCGTTTATCTTTTGCTTTAAGGACTAAAGTCCTCACTACGAACCTTATCCATCTGATCGATTAAAACTCGATCGACTATTTCATAACTTTAAGGACTAAAGTCCTCACTACGAACCTTATCCATCTGATCGATTAAAACTCGATCGACTATTTCATAACTTTAAGGACTAAAGTCCTCACTACGAACCTTATCCATCTGCTCCACTACAACTCGATCGACTATTTCATAACTTTAAGGACTAAAGTCCTCACTACGAACCTTATCCATCTGCTCCACTACAACTTCATCAACTATTTCATAACCCCAACTAGAATGTCTGGCTGCAAGTTGTTTTGCCATGTGGTATTCGCCCAAGGTGCAAAGTTCTGTTAACTGCTGAAAACCTAAATCTTTCTCGTGCTGCAATCTTTGCTGGCGCAATTTTTCTCTTTCTGAACTTGAAGGACTCTGCCGCTCGATACCCAGCGGATTTATATCGCTAATTCGTTTCATTTTAGCCTCATTAAAAAGGGATTAATTCGACTATTTCACCATCAACAATTTCGTATCCCCAGTCTGGGTTAGCAGCAATTTGTGTTTCAACTATACTTCGACCTAGAGGAGTTTTGTAAGCTTTTTGCAAAAACGAAATACTCGGGATTTCGTCGGTAGTTGGCTGCTCCTGTTGTTGTTCGAGCTTTGGGGGTTCTGGGATTGTGTCAGATGTCGATTGATTCAGGGCAAATTGCGGCGCGATCGCCCCTAATTTTTGCATGACGCTATCCTTGGTGATTTGCGGTTTTTCGTTGAAGGAAGACGGCAGATATGGTGTGTCAACGCCCTGCTGTTTTGCTTTGAGCGCATCATCAGCAATACGATCGCACTTTCGCAAAAAACCCTCCCACAAATCCTTACCCAAAACCGGATTTCTCAAATCAGCACGGGCTTTAGATACCGCTGCTTCCAGCGGTTCGCCCTTGTGTACGTAATACTGAATTCGCTCCTCCTCAAACGCCGGATAAGGCACTTCCGGCTCAATTTCCCACTCCCGCTTAACTTTCTGACTTTCTCCTAAAGGAATTCCGGCAATAAACTCGTCCCAAAAAGTCGAAGTTAAGCCCTTTGTCATGCTATCAATAATTTTAAAAGCCCATCCCGAAGGATTGCCAAACCATAGGTTATGCTGTCTGGCATATTCTTCTAAAGCTCGCTGAAAGTTATGCAGTTCTTCTTGGGAATTCCAAGGCCCGCTAAATCGGTAATTTGGATTGACTGCAACCGCTATTTGCTGGCGGGGTTGCCCGAAAAACTTGTCTGTTTTAACTGTACGCTCTGGCGGGTAAGTTTCGGCGACTATTTCTACAGGAATATTGTTGTTTTCGCGGCTTGTTTGTGTTATACTATTCCCGGAATCAGGTATCAACAAGTTATTAACTTTTTCTTCAAAAGCGTCAATATCCGCCCAAAGTTCCAGAGTGTTGAGATTTGTGGATTTTTGCTTCAGGAGCGATCGCACTTTCAGCAGCCGTATCGCTAATTCCTGTTCTTCGCGATTTAAACCAGTAGCTGTTTCAATTTCGCTGCTGTTAGTTTTCACCCATTCGCCGGAGTTAGACTGTTGTGTTTGCCATTGCAATAATTGGCACAGAAAAATGCTCGCTGCGACTCCCCCAGTAATTTTGCCTAGTGTCGGATAGTAGATGGCGGGATTTCCTAGATTTCCTAAAAATATTCCTATTTTCATTTTTATATCCCTAATTCCGTTGAATCCTAATACCAATTTAATGGGTCGTTGCACATATCTCGATCCCCCTCGCATCCCCCGAATAGTCGGGGGACTTTGAGAATAATCTTGTCCCCCCTCTTATTAAGGGGGAGTAGGGGGCAAGCTAAGGGGGGATCGGATTCTATGCAGCCTCATAAAAAATTGGTATAAGGTAGAGCTACAAGCACCTTACCCTTGAATTTTAGGATGCGAACTGCCCACCGATAACTCCACTCAAGTAGCATCAAAAAACTTAAGATTTTCTTTAAGCTTCTGTCTATTCCTGACTGAATGGAGTTTCTAGAGGAAAGACGGGGATCGCATATTCGATCGCCTGATTGACAGAACCGAGTTAAACGTAATAATAAATTATTTACTGTACATTTCCCCCCAAAATGAATTCAGAACGTCAAGAGGCTTATTTGAACTTGATCGAGCGAGTGCTTACCTGTCCCAACGGCCAGGAACCAGAGGTTTTAAGTTCCTGTTCCGATTTAATAGATGCGGGATTTGTGCAGATGCTAATCCAGATATCAGCTTCAATGGCCCGGGAAGGTGACGAAGATACTGCTAATTTTTTAGTGCAACTTGCTCGCTTGCTGGGGAAATCTTTGGGTTTGTCACCGGATGTCGTACCTGCTGGCTACAGTCGCGCACAGTATTAGATAAGCGTAGCTATCTCTACGCAATCCCCTCGTTGTATCATGTTTTAGGAAATTGGGGAATCTTAACTCCATCGATACCTTTACAATTGATATTCAAGAGGCTCGCAAAAATCATTTACCCCAGTTTTAAATACATAGATAATCACCGATGTCACCAAAATCTGCGGGCAAGTTTTGGCAGCAACTAAATCTCTAAAAGCAGCATTCAATTGTCCGTTTATCAAATCTTCTTTTATCTCAGATTTGCAAATAGCAACGCGGCATCTTTTTGCCAATCCGTCCAACCAGTTTTCAGAGATATTCGGTTCTTGTCCAGCTTGAATTGCTAGAGAAATAGCTGCATCTTCGATATTGCCTTCACAATCTTCGATTTCGTCTAGGGCTTTGAGGGCTGCGGGATATTCCGCTAATTGCGATCGAAATTGGGCAATTTCTTGTGAGGTAATAATCACCATAAGATTTTCCTGTGTTTTCGGCTCGCGGATATTTTTAGCAGTTAAAGTTGGTATTATAGCATTTTTTGCTTGAGGTTGGGATTGGGCGATTCACGAAGAGGGATAGCTACGCTGCGGGTACTTAATTACATTTGCAACTGATTTGGGCTGCTTCGCAATAGCAGGCCTGGGGGTTAAATCCTCATCTCAAAGCGGAACTCCGCGCGATGGAGACTGATGTTAAAATTGATTAGTTTCCTGTGTAATTGCGAAGTTAAGGTAATAAATCTGTTACTGACAAACAAGTGACTGAATATCAAGACTGCAACCACTTCACAAACTTATCCGTCGCCGTACCTATCGACTCTCCCACCTGTTTCTTCAAACGCCACCTCTGAAAAGCTTGTTCGTAATCTTCCCCTTCAGTTTGATAAACATTCCAAGCATTCAGCGACAATCCCAATCCCCAGGTTAGTAAAATGAAGAGTGACCAAGAAAGCTCGTGGGATCCTGCTAGATTAAACAAAACTAAAAAAGTATTGACAATGCCGTACTTTGTCAAGTTTTTTCGCAATTTGCCGCGACGGTAAGAGTTAAAAACCAGCTTGTCTTGAGATTCCCCTCTAGTGGCTAACCATTGCTGTTCCGCCGCCACGATATCCTGTTCGGAAATGCCTAATTCCGCCCCAATCTCGAAAAGCTGCACTCGGGAAAGTTCGCCGTCATCTTGTCGCCGTGCGATCGCAAGCTGTAAAATACCTTGAGCATCCTCCGCACCGTAAATTTGATTTATTTGACCGTCATTGGTTGCCATAACAAGTTTCCTATAATTCCTGATATCCTTTCTATCATAGAGACAACCGGTGTTAAACGGTAGGTGGTGCCATTGGCGGATTTCAACACCCGGAAACTGCCGAAAGTCGATCGCACCAGCTTTCCGGTCTATCCTACAAGATAATTGATTAGTTGTGGAACAGATATTTTGCTTGTTGCTGCTGTATTGTGCAACAGGCAAGAAAGCCTGTCCCTGATTGATGGTGGAATAGGCCAGAAAGCGTGTCCTTGATTGATGGTGGAAAAGGCCAGAAAGCCTCTTACTGCTGTTTGTGGAAAAGGCCAGAAAGCCTCTTGCTGATTAGTTGTGCAAAATATAGCGGTTCTCAAGCATAGTGAGGTATGCCCTATGCCCTATGCCCTATGCCCATTAGTACCTTATATTTCTGAGAAAGGCTGTATCAATTCTAACCCAAAGTATACATCCAGCCATCCCGCGCGCAAATCCTTACAATGCCATCCCAAACAACAGGTGTCGCCTCAAACGATAAACCCGGCTTAAATCTCCCCGATTCTTTTACCTTCAAACGGTAAAACTCGCCCTTAGCATTTTTCAAAGCATTCTTATCCCCCGACTTTGCTCGTTCCCACTTCAACTCAAACAAATAAACACCATTATATCCCGCACTAATTAGTTTATTGCCATCAGTAAATATCGGAGTTGAAATCGAAGCACCAATCTCCTTTTTAAACACAATTACCGGAGTATCATAAGACTGATTCCGCCAAGGTACAGAATTCTTTTTACCTGTAATCGTATCTTGGGAACCGATGTACAAATTGCCATCGATCGCATTTGTGGCAAATAGCGCTGGAAACCCCCCAGGATTGTACTCATCATTCAACGCCACCGAACCGATTATCCCCCCTTCCCAGCCTGAAAGTCGGCGATTGCCTGTAGGTAAAAACCATTCGACACTGGCATTTGGTTCTTTGTTGGGATTTAGTTTGAGGACTCCGCCGTTACCTGCAATGTATTGTTTCTCGATCGCACAAAACAATTTCCCCGATTTAGATATTACAGCACTTCCATCAATATCTGAACCAGTATAGAAATCCCATACTATCTTTTTGGTTTTAATACTGATTCCATAAATATGTCCGGAACCCGCAGCTATAAACAGTCTATCTTTGAGCCGAGAAGGTGATGATTCTGCTACCAAGTTACCGCCGTGCTTGCTGATATCTCCGGGCGCATAAAGCTGTACTTCCGACAAGATCTGCGGTTGCTTAATTCCTTGTTTAACTTTCGCTTTGCTCGCCGAACTATTGATAAAATAGCCGATCGCATTTTCCCCCACATTGAACAACAGGCCATCGCCCAGATACAAAGCACTGCTATCGTTATCCTGACTGTAGCTGGGCGTTCTCCGGATGTCCAACTTCCACAGTTCCTTACCAGTTCTAAAAGATATTGCCCTAAAACTCGGGACAACATTTTTGCCACCACCGCCGCTGCGGCTGCCTTGCAAAATCACAATTCTGTTTTCAGCGTTGGCTGTTTTGTCGATATAAATTGTTGAACTTCCTTTAATTATATCATCAAATTCATAGCGCCAAACTTCCTTATTCGTCGCCATGTCTATTTTGTGCAAATAGTGGTCGAAAGAACCTATAATTAAATAAGTTTTATCCCGGTCTCTGGTAATTGTTGGCTGTCCTGTCCAACCGGCACCACTCCAAACTTGAGATTGCCTTCCCAGAAAAGTCCGGCCGCTTCCTAGCTCAAATTTGCTAATTAACTTCAAGCCTTTGGGGATACCTCTGCCGTAAAACCTGCGTTGGTCATTTCCTAAAAAAGTCGGCACAAATAATTCTACTTCGGGAATTACTTTTTTAGTCGGAACTTTCTTACTATTGCTTTTTAATACCGCTGAACTCGATGGTTCGGCTTGGTTTGAGGGTTCAGCTTGGCACTGTTTGAGAATAGCGGGAGGAACTGCGGCACTCAGTAAAAATTGCCCGAGCCGTTGATTGAACCTTCTCCGAGATGATAAACTCATAGTAGCTCTCAATAATCAATCATCATATTAAAACACGATCGAGGCGATCGGCATGAATAAATTTAGCGAGAGTGCGTCTAAATAAAGTGTCTAATGTTGATTGAAGGTTTTCCGACACAATCGACTCATTTTCAACCCAGATAACTTAGCTATCAGACAATATTATTGGGATAATACCGTTGTCGAAGTAAAAGTCGGTAAAACACAGATACCGAGATTGCTGTGCTGTTAGCTTGAGTCAGCAATGGCACACAAAACTGTTAACCGAAGTATAGCCTTTCAAGTGAAAGATGAGGTACTGATGCGAATAGGGAATAGGGCATAAGGCATAGGGCATACCTCACTTTTTTGAGAATCGAAGTATATTGAGTGATAATTTTAAAAGAGGGCGAATGAGAAGGATACAACTACAACATCTGGCGCTAAACTGCTATAGAAGTAACAAGCGCAGTCAGCACGAGTTAAATTATCTTTGATTATGGTCAACCGTCTTGCTCAATCCCAAAGCCTTTACCTGCGGAAACACGCCGAAAACCCGATCGACTGGTGGCCCTGGTGCGATGAAGCCTTAGAAACGGCCCTGAGCCAAAATAAACCGATTTTTTTGTCAATTGGCTACTCTAGCTGCCACTGGTGTACAGTGATGGAAGGAGAAGCATTTTCCGATCGCGCGATCGCCGAATACATGAATTCGCAGTTTGTACCGATAAAAGTCGATCGCGAAGAACGCCCGGACATCGACAGCATATATATGCAAGCTTTGCAAATGATGACCGGCCAAGGCGGTTGGCCGCTCAACGTTTTTCTCACTCCCGACGAGCGAGTTCCCTTCTACGGTGGCACTTATTTCCCCGTAACTCCGCGCTACGGACGCCCCGGATTTTTAGAAGTGTTGCAATCTATTCGCCGCTTTTACGACACAGAAAAGCGCAAGTTGCAAGCCTTCAAAGGAGAAATTTTAGACAACCTCCACCAGTCGGCGCTGCTATCAGTAGCAACCGCAGAATTAAATCGCGAAGTCTTCCAAAAAGGCTTAGAACTCAATACCGGAATTATTGCCGGGAGTAACCCCGGCCCCAGTTTTCCAATGATGCCCTATGCCGAACTCGCACTGCGGGGAACGCGCTTTAATTTTGATGCAAAATACGACAGCAAACAAGTCTGCACTGAGCGCGGATTAGACTTAGCCTTGGGCGGCATTTACGACCACGTAGGCGGGGGATTTCACCGCTATACGGTTGACGCGACTTGGACTGTGCCGCACTTTGAAAAAATGCTCTACGACAACGGTCAAATTGTGGAGTATTTAGCTAATTTGTGGAGCGCGGGGATTGAAGAGCCGGCTTTTGAAAGTGCGATCGCGCGGACAGTAGAATGGTTGAAGCGAGAAATGACCGCGCCAAGCGGCTATTTCTACGCAGCACAGGATGCTGACAGTTTTACCCCCCCTACCCCCCCTTACCAAGGGGGGGCAACGGGGGGGTCTGAGCCGGAAGAAGGAGCGTTTTATGTTTGGACTTACACCGAACTACAAACCCTGTTAACTATCCAGGAATTTGCTGAAATTCAAGAAGCGTTTGATATTAGTCGCAGCGGCAATTTTGAAGGCAAAAATGTATTGCAGCGCCGACATCCTGGAAAACTGAATGCAACGGTAGAAACGGCATTAGCTAAACTTTTTGCTCTGCGCTACGGCAACTATCCAGATGCTGTGAAAACCTTTCCGCCCGCCCGCAACAATCAAGAAGCGCAAAACAACAGTTGGCCGGGGAGAATTCCCGCAGTTACTGACACCAAAATGATTGTGGCTTGGAATAGTTTAATGATTTCGGGTTTGGCGCGGGCGGCTGCTGTTTTTGGCAATGTTGAGTATGTGGAATTGGCTGCGAAAGCTGCTAATTTTATTTTAGACAATCAGTGGGTTGACGGGCGGTTTCAGCGGCTGAATTATGACGGACAATCTGCTGTGGCGGCGCAGTCCGAAGATTATGCTTTGTTTGTGAAAGCTTTGTTGGATTTGCATCAAGCGAGTTTGATGTTAGGAAACGGGGAATCTGTACAGCAATTGCCAAATTCTCAGTTTTGGCTGGAGAAAGCTGTGCGGGTGCAAGATGAGTTTGATGAGTTTTTGTGGAGCGTGGAATTGGGCGGGTATTACAATACTGCTAAGGATGCTAGCGGGGATTTGTTGGTGCGGGAACGCAGTTATACTGACAATGCTACTCCGGCGGCGAATGGAATTGCGATCGCCTCTTTGGTTCGCTTGGCGCTGCTGGATCAGAATTTAGAATATCTCGATCGCGCCCAACAAGGTTTGCAGGCTTTCAGCAGTATTGTCCGAGACAGTCCCCAAGCTTGTCCGAGTCTGCTTTCGGCTTTGGATTGGTACCAGCATTCTACCCTAATTCGCACGTCGCCCGACCAGATTCCTGGATTGATTTCGCGGTATTATCCGACTGCTGTCTGTCAGATTGAGGCTGATTTACCTGAAGGTGTTATCGGGTTAGTTTGTGAGTGTTTGACTTGCAAAGAACCTGCGAAAAGCCAAGAGATGCTGTTAGCAGAAATTTTGCACAGTCAAACGCGAGTATAGAAGCAGAAGGACTGAAGTCCGAACTATCGAACCTGTATAGAAGCAGAAGGACTGAAGTCCTTACTACAAACCAGTTCGTAGTAAGGACTTTAGTCCTTTCAATGTTTGTTAGCCCTCGATAGCAGGGGCGATTAACACCTGCAATTGACATCAGCCCGGACGTGCGATCGCCTTCGAGGGTAAAAATTGTGTAGAATAAAAACTTGACATCAGCCGACGATCGAAAGTAAAAATAAATAACAGCAATCACCAAAATGAGGCTTTATGTTTGATTCGCGATCGGCGAGCGACAAGTATGATATTGATAAATTGCTATCTCCTACAACAATTTTGGCTAAAAGACATCCGGTAAAATACGGAGAATAGATGTTTTTTTTGAACCTTGTTCAGCAATCTAAAATTCACAATTCTGCAATCTAAAATCTAAAATCTAAAATCTAAAATGGCAACAGCTATTCTCGACCTGGAAATCTCCCAACTACCGCCAGAAATAGCGGTTGAGGAGCGTTACAGCAAAGCCTTGGTTTTAATTAGACTGCACGGAAAACCGATCGGTCAAGCTCTTTTTCCGCTAGTCGGAGGTCGCATTGAGGGTTCTCAATTGCGGGAAACACTGATGAATGCTGTGGGCGATCGCCTTTGGAAAGATTGGCTCTACGATACCCTGGAATGGGACGAACGCGGGCCGGTACAGGCAATGCCAACAGCCACTGTAGCGGTTTGCACGCGCGATCGCCCAGAAGATTTGCAGCGCTGTCTCGACGCGTTTATGCGGCTGCCCGACGACGGTCAGGAATACTTGGTAATTGACAATTGTCCCGCCACGGAGGCGAGCAAGGAACTGGTCGAAAATTATCCAAAAGTCCGCTATGTGCGCGAGGACGTACCGGGCTCCAGCGCTGCCCGCAACCGAGCTTTACGCGAAGCTAAACACGACTTCGTAGCGTTTACAGATGACGATGCCGTGCCAGATCCGAATTGGTTGCGATCGCTCTTGCAAAATTTTAGCGATCCGCGAGTTATGTGCGTCACGGGGCTGATTATGCCTTTAGAACTCGAAACCAAAGCACAAGAATGGTTCGAGCGCTACAGCCCCCACGGGCGGGGCTTCTACCGCCAAGTTTTTGATGGGGCGCACTGCAACCCGCTGATTGTAGCTGCGGTGGGTGTGTCGGCGAGTATGGCTTTGCGGAAAAGCGCGATCGACTCGATCGGTCTGTTTGACGAAGCTTTGGGGGCCGGGACTCCGACTGTTGGGGGCGAAGACTGCGAACTGTTTGCCCGCATTTTGCGTGCTGGCTACCGCATCGCCTACGAACCGAGAGCCTTGAGTTGGCACCGCCACCGCCGCACCTGGGAAGAATTGGAAAAAACGCTCCACGGTTACGGCATCGGAGTCTATGCTTTTTGGACTCGGATGTTTTTTATCAACCGAGAATTTAGCGTACCTCTATTAGCTTGGGGATGGCTGCGGCACAAACAAATTCCTGAATTAGTTGCTTCTTTGCGCAAGCGACCCGAATCCGTTCCGAGCGATTTGCTGTTAGCTCAATTGCGCGGCTGTGCTAAGGGCCCGATGGCTTATTTTGCTTCTCGGAAGCAGTTTGAAAAAATCCCAGAAGAAGTCATTAGTCAGTAGTCATTAGTCATTGGTCATTAGTCAACTGTCAGCGGAGAGGGCCGGCACGGGGACACTGCCCCTACAAATTGTGAACTATCATTAGTCACGAGTAAATCAAAAATTACCGATTACAAATTACAAATTACAAATTCCCAATCAAATCTAATGTCAGTAACTCAGGGAATCAACGCCACTGAGCTTGCGAGAGAAATCAAACAAGCTATGCTGACCAGTCTAAGACCTTAGAGGTCTACGTTATTTGGGTTACGACACCCTGGGATGCGAAGCCAGTCCCCTGCTCTGTCGCTGGTAGTTAAACAGTCTTAAAGTCACTGAGACAGTGCTATCAGCCGGAAAAAGCCTTTATAACATTGACGAGGCTAACATTACACGCAAGTGGAGGACGCAACAATGTCCAATTTTATTTTCGTAGTTGATGCAAACAAAAAACCACTCACGCCTTGCAAGCCGTCAATGGCTCGTAAGTTGTTAACCGCTGGTAAAGCTGCTGTTTTTAGACGATTCCCGTTCACAATTATTCTCAAAAAGGCGGTAACAGCAACTATTGAATCAATTACTCTTAAATTAGACCCAGGATCTAAAACTACTGGCATCGCTTTATTACAGGGCGAAAAAGTAATTTTTGGCGCTGAATTAACTCACCGAGGTCAAGCCATCAAAGCAAGTCTTGATTCCCGTCACTCACTACGTCGAGGAAGACGAAGCCGTCATACTCGCTACCGCCAAGCAAGGTTTTTAAATCGTACCCGCCAAAAAAGTTGGTTAGCACCATCCTTGCAGCACCGGGTAGAAACCACCCTGACTTGGGTCAACAAATTACGAAAACTTGCGCCGATTGGTTTAATTATTCAAGAGCTTGTCAGATTTGACCTACAGCAACTAGAAAATCCTGAAATCTCAGGGGTCGAGTACCAACAGGGTGAACTACAAGGTTACGAAGTTCGTGAATATTTACTCAACAAATGGAGCAGAAAATGCGCTTATTGTAGTGCCGAAAATATACCTTTACAGATAGAGCATATTCAGCCAAAAGCTAAAGGTGGAAGCAGTCGAGTCTCCAATCTCTGCCTTGCTTGTGAGAAGTGCAACCTCAAAAAAGGAACTCAGGATATTCAGCAATTCTTAGTCAAAAAACCTGACATTTTGAGGAAGATTCTTGCACAAGCTAAGCGTCCGCTCAAAGATGCTGCTGCCGTGAATTCAACTCGATGGGCGTTGCTCTCTCGACTGAAGGAAACAGGGTTGCCCGTTTTAACTGGTTCAGGTGGACTGACCAAGTTCAATCGTACTCGACTACAACTACCTAAAACTCATTGGCTTGATGCGGTCTGTGTGGGTCAAATTGAATCCTTGTCCGTACTAACGAGTAAGCCCCTGCTAATCAAAGCGACTGGACACGGAACTCGTCAAATGTGTCGCACAGACAAGTTTGGCTTCCCATCTCGGTACGTTCCGAGAAACAAGTTTGTCAAAGGTTTTCAAACGGGCGACATCGTAAAAGCAGTTGTTACCAGTGGCAGAAAAATCGGTGAATATGTGGGTCGAGTTGCAGTTAGATCGACAGGTTCATTCAACATCTCGGCATCAGAATTGGTGCAAGGGATTAGCCATAAATACTGCAAAATTGTTTACAGGAAAGATGGTTACAGTTACGCATTTTGAAGATTCAAGGCGATTGAAATCGCCGGGTCGTTTTCCTCTCAGGACTAAAGTCGCTGAGTTTCCCACTTGCCGAGTGTTTTTTATGAATAGAGAAAATCCAACTGTTAGTATAATTATTCCGAGTCACAATCGCAGTTCTTCGCTGCGGCGGGCTCTCGATGCTCTGCGATCGCAAACTTATCCGATCGACCTCATGGAAGTTACAGTCGTCGCAGATAACTGCATTGACGATACTTTGGCAATGCTACAAGACTACAAAGCTCCATTTAAACTGCACGCGATCGAGGTAAATTGCCGGAGTGCTTCAATTGCCCGCAATACAGGAGCAGCGGCTGCTAGCGGAGAATTGCTGCTGTTTCTGGATGACGATATCGAAGCCATGCCGCCACTGGTGGAAAGCCACGTTCGGACTCACCAAGAACGACCTGGTTCCGTGGTTATGGGCCCTTACCCGCCTAAGTTGCAAGGAAGCACTAGGTATTTTGATGTAGAAGTGCGGGCTTGGTGGGAAGAAAAATTTTATCAGATGAGCCGCCACGATCGCCGATTCGAGTACGAAGATTTGGTTAGTGGGAATCTTTCTCTGGATGCACAACTGTTTGCTCGTCTAAATGGCTTCGATGCGGCTTTCGGGAACTGCGGCGGCGAAGATTACGAGTTTGGGGTGCGCTTGCTGAAAGCTGGTGTACCTTTTGTGATGGCGACTGAAGCTGTCGGCTATCATTACGAACACGAAACTAACAATCTCGATCGCTCTTTTCGCCGAGCTCGTCAAGAAGGGCGATCGGATGTTTTAATCGGTCAGCGACACCCGGAACTCAGACCCCTACTGCACATCAAAGACTACGAAATTCCTTATTCCTTGGCAGACAAAATTTTAACTAATGTCGCGTTTTCCTGGCCGGCGGCGGTGGATTTGCTGGCTGCGGGACTGAGAAAAGCTCTGGATGTTCTCGAAAACTTGGGGATGCGTACAACTTGGCGGTGGCTGCGCGGAAAATTGCGCGGTTATTGGTATTTTCGGGGGGTGATTGATGAGTTGAAAACTCGATCGGCAATTTCTAGTTTTATGCAGGGTGGGGCGGCCCGCGCCGATTTGAGCGATCGCGAAATAGAGATCGATTTGCAGCAAGGTTGGGAAGCAGCAGAAAGGTTGCTCGACGCTGAACGGCCCGATGGCATTTATCTCCGTTACGGTGAAATGCTTGTCGGTCACGTCACTCCCAAATTTGGTGTCGAGCCGCTGCGGGGCGTCCACCTGCGTTCAATTCTGGCTAATCTAGTGTCGGATCAATTGCTAATTGCGATCGCGCTTAACGGTATGCCCAAAACTGCTGAAGCTGAAACCGCTCTCGAAAACCCTCTAATTGCTTTGGAAAAAAATTATGAGTTGGCAGTTGAATAAGATAGCATCCCATTTTTGTAGGGGCGAAGCATTCGCGCTGAAAATATATCCTGTAGTTGGTAGGATACAGGCGCGAATGCTTCGCCCTTGCGGATATGTTTGCACGATCGGGATGCTCCCGTTGAATAATGCGTAATTGGTCATTGTTCAACAGTTGACAGTCCGTTACATCCGTTACATCCGTTACAAAATCCGTTGCCGAACTTCCTTCTTCCTTCTTCCTTCACTATTTTTAGGAGCAATTTATGGGAATAAAACTACTAAAACTCGAATTTTCTGAACCGATAAATCCGATTCGCGGACTAGAGAAATATGAAAAAATCCGCCTCTTGGTATTCTATCGGGGAATGCCTCTAAAATGGGTGGAAATATTAAACGATCCTTGGCAGGCAATTATTTCGGCAGAGCGGGTGCGATCGACAATTGTGGCAAAAATAGGCAAGGACTTAGCAGCATTAATTCTGCCAGAGCATTTGGGATTGGAAAAAAAGCCAAATTATCCGCTGCCGCCGATGAGCGTAGTTATCTGCACGCGCGATCGCACGGACTTACTTAAAGGAGCTCTGGAAGCAATTCTAGCTGTGGACTATCCCGATCGCGAAATCATCGTTATAGACAACGCTCCTTCCAACACCAGCACCGCTGAATTCGTCGCCGGATTACCTGTACGCTACGTCAAGGAAGAACGGCCAGGATTGGATTGGGCGCGCAATCGCGGCATCGCTGAAGCCAGCCACGAGATTGTGGTTTTTACAGACGACGACGTGCGGCCCGATGTCGGTTGGTTGCGAGGAATGGCTGCGGGTTTTGCCGATCCGGAAATTATGGCAGTTAGCGGTTTAGTGGCGCCAGCGGAACTCGAAACAGAGGCTCAAATTCAATTTGAATTCGGTTATGGGGGAATGCTGCAATACACCCACTGTTTTAAGGTTGATGGTAGCAACCTTTCGGCGAAGGCCTTACTGTGGTCGAGCGCTTACGGAGTCGGCGCCAATATGGGTTTCCGGCGTCAAATATTCGCCGAAGTTGGGAATTTTGACCCAGCTTTAGATGTGGGGACTCCGACTCGGGGGGCTGGGGATATCGAGATGTTTCACCGGATTTTAGCGAAGGGGTATTCGACTTTCTACGATCCCAGAGCTTTTGTGTGGCACGTACACAGGCGCAGTGGCGAGGCTTTGAGCCGCCAGCTAAGGGATAACGGACGCGGTTTTGGGGCTTATTTGCTGACGTGCGATCGCAACCGTACAGTCAGCCGCCTAGAAATTTTGCGTTTTGCTTGGTCTGAGTGGATTAGCGGGTGGATGCTGAAGCGTTTGAGGCATCCGGGCTGGTTTCCTCGCAAATTGATCGTGAGCGAGTTGATGGGAGCTCTGCAAAGTCCTTTTGCTTACAGGGAAGCGCAGTTGCAAGCCCAGCGGTTGGCCGCTCTGCCTGAGGAGGAATTGCAGGAAGTTGAACAGCCGATAATTATTGGGGGTGTGCAGTGATCAAAGCGGTAAAACTGGTAAATCGGCGCAAAATTGCTCATTTTTTCGATTTGCTGCGGGAGTTGGTCGATCGCGACATGAAACTACTTTACAAGCGATCGACCCTGGGGATTGCTTGGACATTGATCAACCCGCTGTTGCAGTTGGCGGTTTTTTCCTTTGTATTTCGATCGGTAATTCCGGTAAATATTCCGCAGTTTTCTTCCTTTGCATTCAGCGGTTTGTTAATTTGGACTTGGACTCAGACAGCACTGTTTCAAGCAACCGGACTAATTACAGGAAATCTGGCTCTAATCAGACAGCCAAACTTTCCGACAGCTATTTTACCTGTAGTCACAACTACCACCGGATTGATTCACTTTCTGCTGGCACTGCCGGTGCTAATTATCTTTTTGGCAATAGACGGAATTCAGCCAACTTCAGCGCTATTTTCCCTGCCACTTTTGATGATTATTCAATTCATTTTGACTGTGAGTTTGGCCTATCCCCTAGCTGCCATTAACGTTACGTTCCGCGACACCCAGCACACTTTGGGCGTGTTGTTGCAGATGCTTTTTTACCTAACTCCAATTTTCTACGACCTCAAAAGCGTACCCAAAGAATTTCAGCCTTTCTATCAGTTAAATCCGATGGTGCCGCTGATAGAAGCTTACCGGGCAATACTGCTCAAAGGCATCCAGCCGAACTGGTCAGCCCTGCTAATTCTTAGCTTGGTTGTGGCTGCTCTTTTGCCGATCGGACTAGGAATTTTTAGACGACAAAGCGATCGATTTGTGGAGGAATTGTAAATGCGCCAAGCTATTGTAGTTAACGGTTTAGGTAAGCGTTTCAACCGCTACAGTGCCGATCGACCTCTGACAATTATGGAGGCTGCATTGTGGGGTTGGTGGCGGATGAAACCCCAGGCAAGTTTTTGGGCGCTGCGGGATGTCAGCTTTACAGTTGCGCCAGGGGAAATGCTGGGAATTCTCGGCAAAAATGGGGCGGGAAAATCCACGCTGCTGCAACTTGTTGGCGGTATCGGCCGCGCTGAGGAAGGCACGATTAAAGTTAACGGTAGAATTGGTGGTTTGTTAGATTTGGGTGCCGGTTTTCACTCGGATTTAACGGGCCGAGAAAATGTGTTTGTGGGTGCGGTGGTGGCCGGTTTGACTCGCCGGGAAGCGGCGCGCCGGTTTGACGAGATTGTTGAATTTGCGGAATTAGAACAGTTTATCGACAGCCCGCTGCGGACTTACAGCACGGGGATGCGAATGCGGTTGGCTTTTTCAGTGGCAATTCATACCAATCCGGAAGTCTTGTTAATTGATGAATATTTATCGGTTGGAGACGTGGCTTTTCAAACTAAATGTTTGAAAAAGATAGATGAGTTTAAAAATCAAGGAGCAGCGATTGTTTTAATTTCTCACAGTGCGGCGCAAATTCAAAAAACTTGCGATCGGGGTATGTGGCTGCGGGATGGTAAAATCATGGCTTACGGAGAGACGGAAATCGTAGTCGGCCAGTATTTGTCGGAAATGCGATCGGAAACTGACAAGCGCACTCCCATGCGTCCTCCTCAAGTTACAAGTACGGGATCGGAATTGCGAGTTAATGAAAACCGCTTCGGTTCTTTGGAAGTAGAAATTACCGATGTCAAAGTGTTGCCGGATGAAGAAATAGACAGCGGCGATACGATTACTATTGAAATTCATTACACGGTTCCTAAACCGATTGCTGCTGCTATTTTTGGGGTGACAATCAGCCGGGAAGACGGTCAAAGTTGTTTTGAGACTAATACTAATCAAATGGGGCGGTTGATACCGCTGGCGAAAGGTAAAGGCAAAATCCGGCTGCACGTAGACAGGCTGGATTTAGGAAACGGGCAGTATTACGTGAATCCTGGGGTTTACGAGAAGAATTGGGCCTACGCCTACGATTATCACTGGCACGTTTATCCGCTGTACGTGCGATCGACTGTACACCAAAAAACGATCCTTTGTCCGCCCTACCGCTGGGAGTTTGACGGCAAAATGGAGGTGCTGGATTTGCCAGAAACAACTGACAAAGTTCACGCTTTGAACAAAAATAATCCCAGCTACGCCAAGATTTCCACTCAGTTGAAAAATAAGCAGTCACCTGACTTTTTAATTCTGGGCGCTCAAAAGTGCAGCACCGAAGCTTTATACGGCTATCTAGAAAATCACTTGCAAAATATCAAAGAAGGTGCTAAGCAAGTACACTTTTTTGAATTGAATTTCGAGCGCGGTGTTGAGTGGTACAGCAAGCAGTTGACGCGGAGTGTCGCAGGTGACAAAGTGCTGCTGTGGGAGATGACTCCTTACTATATTTACCATCCGTTGGTGGCCGAGCGGGTTTACAAGTGTTTCCCGGATGTTAAGCTGATTGTGATGCTCCGCAACCCGGTACAAAGAGCGTGGATGCACTATCATTTAGAAGTGGCGATCGGCTGTGAAAAGCTGGATTTTGAAAAGGCGATCGCATCTGAACCAGACAGACTCAAAGGTGAGATCGAAAAAATCAAAGCCGATGAAGGTTATTACAGTTTCAACCACCAGCATTATTCCTACTTGTCGCGGGGAATCTATGTCGAACAACTCAAGAATTGGCTCGATTATTTCCCCAGGGAACAGTTGCTAATTCTCAAAAGCGAAGATTTTCAAAAAAAACCGGGAGATGTGTTTTCTCAGGTGTTAGAATTCTTGGATATCAAGGCTAGTGCTGTCAAAGAATATCATGCTAATAGTGCTGAGGATTACAGCAATATGCCTGCGGAAATAGAACAAGAATTAACAAATTATTTTAAGCATTACAATCAGGAGCTTTCTGACTTGTTGAAGGAAGATTTTAGTTGGAGTTAGGAAAAAAGTTTTTAACCACAGAGGGCGCAGAGAGCGCAGAGAGGAAGATGAATCATACCTCTTCTTTCTCTTCCTCTGTGTCCTCTGCGCTCTCTGCGGTTCACTTAAAAAAAGATCGTAAAGTATAAAAATGAAACGAATATTTTTAGTAGGAGCTCCGAGAAGCGGTACGACAATTCTGCAAAGTTTATTAGCCGCCCATCCCGAAGTTATTTCTTTCCCTGAATCTAAGTTTTTTCACTATTTATTGTACGAGAAGTTTGTGGCAAAGTTGCCAAGTAGGATAGAAGCTTTTTTCAATGATGAGATTAATCGCCCTGAACTTTTGGAAGGTTTTGATGACAGTCAAAGTGTGGAAGCTAAAGTTAGTTGGTTTGTGAGAGTTTTGGATGGTTTGGCTGCGGAAGAAAACAAAAGCATTTGGCTGGAAAAAACGCCGGAACACATATATTTTATTGAGGATATAGAGCGCTTTTTGCCGGATGTTAAGTTTATACATATTTTGCGAAATAGTATGGATTGCATCGCTTCTATGTATGAAGCCACTCGAAAATTTAACGAATTGTGGGGTAGTGGTTGGGATTTAGAACGCTGTATCGAGCGATGGAAATATGCAGTATTAACTAGCCATAACTATCTGGATAAATCTAATCATATATTGGTTAGATATGAAGATCTTGTAGAAAACAAAAAATTAGTTTTAGAGGATATTTGTAATTTCATTGGAATTGAGTATGATGCTGAAATGCTGATTAATTATAAGGAAAAAGCAGCTAAGCTGAGTTTAAATTTACCTTGGCACCAAGGAATTGCCAGGGATATTCAAAGCGCTAAGGTTCACAAATATCATCGAGTTTTTAAAGATAGTGAAATTAAAAATATTCTAACTCATATCGAGTGGGTAAATTCGAGAATTGCCTACAAGGTTACGGTGGAGGTGAGCGAATTAATTTCGGATATTAAGGTTCCACAAATATTCGATCGCCTGTGCTGTACAATCAAGTTAGCAGGTGTTGAACTCGAAGTTAGGGATTTGGAGCTTAATACTATACCAATCCTTTGGCTGCTCCTTCGACAATACAATAGCATGGCTGGGCTCTTATTTCTACGCAAGTCCCTTATTGAATTGCCCATCTGTGACGGGATTGTGACGGGTGCGGTGTTGGCAGATGCGATCGCAGCCCAGTTTGCTTGGCCAATACTTTCACGCTTCTTTCAACACAATCCAGAAACTCCCCAACTGGAATGGACGCTATTTTTACAAGAAATCTGGAATCGTCCGAATTGGGTTGAGGCTAATTTTTACAATCCCGAAACCGCCGATGAAGCAGTCACAATCACTCTCGATGGAGACTTGATTGCTGTGGAAGTTAGCGCAGAATTGCCTAACATCAAAGTTGAGCTTGCTGAAATTGACGTGCTGGTGACAGTAGGCGGTGTGGCGATCGCTATTGTAACTGTTACCGTGGAAAATAATTTTGTTTCTGCTCAAAAAGTGCGATCGACAATTACTCGACATATCGGTTTTGAGTTGTGCGTCGCCACCGTGCGAGAAGCTTTGTTAGGAAAACCGTTAGACAATCAGAAATCGCTGCGCGAGCACTTAACCTCTGCTGCCCAACAAAGGTCGAATCTACCCGACTGGTTGAATGCAAAGGGTTCTAGTGGCATTTACCCCCAAGATGCGGTGATGTTTGGTAGGCGATACGGTGCCACAGGAACCAGTATCAGCCGTCGCGCCGCACTCCCTGCCCAGGCGCTGCGGGAATTAACGAAATCAGCAGCAATCGCAGGGGAAGTGATAATGCAAATTCCCCGAGAAAACGAGTTACCAAAGCAATTATTTTACGCACCCGAAATCATTTGGCAAAAATCGCCTCACCGAGAAGTTGTTCACTCAGTGAAACCTCAAATATTTGACATTGATAGCTTTACAGAAAAACTCTCGATTCTAGCCTACCGTCGCATTTCTCCCGATGCTATAAATGCAATTACTCCGCAGGTTTTTGAACAACAGTTGCAGTATCTGAAAGAAAATGGTTATTACAGTGCAACTTGGGAAGATTGGCAAAATGCAATACTAACTAAAACTCCTTTACCTGGTAAAGCTGTATTAATAACTTTTGACGGTGGCTATCTCGACTTTTCAACCTACGCTTTCCCTTTGCTAAAGCGCCTTGACTTTACAGCCACTATTTTTTTAGTAGCCGAGTCAATAGGAAAGACAAATAGTTGGGAAAAAGCCGAATTTGACCAAGTACAGTTAATGGAATGGCCGGAAATTAGACAATTGCGGGATGCAGGGATTGAATTTGGTTCCATGTCTGCCACTTATCAGCCTCTGACTTCATTGTCCCCCACAGAAATTGTGCGCGAAGCGGCGAAATCCCGCGCAACTTTGGAACGGGGATTAGGGAAAAATGTGAGAGTTTTTGCCTATCCCTACGGGAATGTCGATGAAATTGTAGCGCATTTAATCGGAGCAAGTGGGTATAGTTTCGGTGTATCATATAGATCGAGTACGAGCAATTTTTACGATTCTTTAATGTCGCTACCCCGCATTCAAGTAACAGCAGAAAATTTCTGGGAATTAGGTTTGTAGTGAGGACTTTAGTCCGCAAGAAAACTGAAGTCCTCACTACAAATAATAGAAAAATTGGTTCGTAGTGAGGACTTTAGTCCGCATTTATCAAGGACTAAAGTCCTCACTCAGAAAAATTGGTTCGTAGTGAGGACTTTAGTCCGCATTTATCAAGGACTAAAGTCCTCACTCAGAAAAATTGGTTCGTAGTGAGGACTTTAGTCCGCATTTATCAAGGACTAAAGTCCTCACTCAGAAAAATTGGTTCGTAGCGAGGACTTTAGTCCGCATTCATCAAGGACTGAAGTCCTCACTCAGAAAAATTGGTTCGTAGTGAGGACTTTAGTCCGCATTCATCAAGGACTGAAGTCCTCACTACGAACCTAATTTATGATTGAAAAATTGGTTCGTAGTGAGGACTTTAGTCCGCATTTATCAAGGACTAAAGTCCTCACTCAGAAAAATTGGTTCGTAGTGAGGACTTTAGTCCGCATTCATCAAGGACTGAAGTCCTCACTACGAACCTAATTTATGATTGTTTAGATAATTGCTAGAAACTTTTTCTCAGCCGCTGCATCAATCCCTGAAATTTACGTCGCAAATAACCGCCAAATCCTCGGGAAATTTTCTCAAACTTATAATCAAACAAAATATCCATTACATCTTTAGTTTTCATGTACTTCAAATAAGAAATCATTTTATCCGTCAATTCATCATTCACATCATCAATATACTTTCTCACCGCCAACCTTTCCGAAATATTCCATTTCCGATCGAATTTGCGGTGCATTTGAGTCTCATAATCCACAAAATCCGAGATTTTCCCCTCCAAATATTGCTCAATGTATTTCCCAGCGATTTCGGCTCCATCCATCCCGTGTCTGATACCCTCACCGCCCAGAAAATTAACTGTCGAGACAGTATCGCCGATCGCAATTATGTTATCCTTCCAATAAATATCCCGCAAACCAGGACTGTATTTCAGCGTCGAACCGTGCTTGTCAATAATTTTATAATTTTTAGACTTCAGATATTCATCAATCAGCAAATCAATATACTGTTTCAGCGGTGACAAATGCTTAACCGTTTTGGCATCTAAAAAAATGCGTCCCGCACCAACCTTCAGTCTATTTTGTTCCATGGGAAATATCCAAGAATAACCCTTCGGCATCCATTTATCACCCAAAAAGAAGATTAAATCATTGGCATATTTATTGTAAACTTCCGGTTCTACTTCAATTAAATATTCGATTCCGGTTCCCGACAAAAAATCAGGCTTATCATTTTCTTTGTCGTACATAATCGCCCTAGCAAAGCCAGTAGCATCAACCAAGACTTTCGTGGTAACTTTGATAAGTTTACCGTCAGATAACTGTTTAAATTCTACTGTGGTTTCGCCGTTGGCTTGGGAATGTCCGGTGTAGCGACAACCAAGCCAAACTTCACCGCCAAATCGCTCAACTTCGTCGGCTAAAAATGCTCTAAATTTCGCAAAGTTGAGCACAACTCCCAAACTTTCGGGAGATTCCCAAGTTTGACTAACTTTGCTAGTTTCAATAGTCAGTTTGTGCCAAAAACTGCCGATAACTGATTCGGGTAAATCGAATTGAGAGAGGGTTTCTAAAGGTGTGGCAGCGCTGGAAAAGTCATTTTTATTAAAATTGTCGTTTTGTTCTGCAAGCAAGACATTGCGCCCGGATTTGGCTAGAATCCTTGCACAGTGGCCTCCTGCTGGGCCGGCTCCTACTATTACTATATCAAAATTTTTTAAATTCATCTTACTTTTAATTCGCTTCCAATGTCAAAATACCCGCAGACATATCAACTATTAAACGCCGATTTTTTAGCCACTGGCGGCCGATTAAAATTTCCGGTACTCCGTCACCTACATGAACAGGAATATCGAATTCTTGTTCGTCAATTCGGACTTTTCCCGCATAAATATCGAAATTAAATTCTCCTTTTGCTGTCCGCATTTTTTGCCGCCTAATATAAGTCCAATCAAGTCCTTCTAAATCCTGAATATCCATTGCTAGCCAGCCCGAAAAACCTGTATCTAGCAGAGCATCAACAGGTAATTCTAAGCCGTTATCAGCAATCAATGCAATTTCAAAAAATAGCTCATCCTCATCACCAAATGTTCCTTGAATCATATCGTGCCACAAACCCCTGTAGGGTTGATGCGGAACATGAACGGGATAGCATTTGGGTGTTTCTGGTGGCACATTTTGGTAGCCACCATATCATCCTTGTCGATAAAATATTCCCCGCTGTCGGGTTCAACTGCCATGTACCAGTTGTAGTGGGTTTTAATCAATTCTGGTTTTAGGCGATCGAAAATTGGTTTGCAGCGCTGATAAAATGCTTCTCTTTCAGCATACCATTGGGCTATTTCTTCTGAAGAACGTGTGCGTTTTGGGTGCAATCTTTTCCGGGGTACTCTGCGAGTTGGGTTGAGATAAGTCATGGTTGATTCTCCTTTTGTGCAGTAAAGCTGAAGTAAGGTGGGGAGTCCCCACCCTACAATTCTAGCTAATTAGACGCTGACAGGTGACTGTTTGCGGCTGAATGTTGCTAAAATACGATCGCACATTTGCGACGGATTCAATCCCAAAGTGGCAAAGGATTGTTCCGGCGTTGCGTGATCTACCAATGTATCGGGTACACCCAACCGCATCAGTGGAACCAGGACATTATTGTCTAACAAAGCTTCGGCTACTGCTGAACCAAAACCACCCATTAAACAACCTTCTTCCATCGTGACAACTTTGCCAATTCGCTGTGCCAAAGGCAAGATTAATTCAGTGTCTAAAGGCTTGACAAAACGTGCATTAATCACAGTTGCTTCAATGCCATGTTCGCTCAACATCTCGGCGGTTTGCATCGCCGGATAAACCATTGAACCGTAACCTAAGATTAGCACGTCATCGCCGTTGCGAAGGATTTCCGCTTTGCCGATCGGCAATTCTTCCCAACCTTCTTCCATCAGAGGCACGCCGTAACCGTTGCCACGGGGGTAACGCATGGCGATCGGGCCTGTCGTGTGGTTGATGCCAGTGACTACCATCCGCTGCAATTCTGCCTCGTCTTTTGGCGCCATAATTGTCATATTTGGCAGACAGCGCAAGTATGAAATGTCGTACATTCCTTGGTGCGTGGGGCCGTCAGCGCCGACAATCCCGGCGCGATCCAAACAGAAGAACACTGGCAAGTTTTGGATGCAGACATCGTGAACTATTTGGTCGTATCCCCGCTGCAAAAATGTCGAGTAAATTGCGACAACTGGACGCATTCCTTCGCAGGCTAAACCTGCCGATAAAGTCACTGCGTGCTGTTCGGCAATTCCAACATCGATGTACTGTTTCGGTAGTTTTTCCTGAAGTTTGTCTAGGCAAGTTCCGGTTGCCATGGCAGCGGTGATGCCGACAATTTTGGGATTATTTTCTGCTAGCTTAACCAGGGCGTGGGCAAATACTTTTGCGTAGGCTGGTGGCTTGGGTTTGGTGGAGGGGATGCCTTTCCCCGTGGCTAAGTTAAAGGGATTTTGGGCGTGATATCCTACTTGGTCTTTTTCGGCGATCGCATATCCTTTGCCCTTCACCGTCACCACGTGAACTAATACGGGGCCTTGGATAGTATGACCTTGTTTGAAAGTAGCAATTAACTCTTCCAAATTGTGTCCGTCTACCGGGCCCATGTAGGTAAAGCCTAATTCTTCAATTACGGCTCCCACTTTCGACACGGCTAACCGTTTCATACCTTCTTTGAGGCGTTCCATTTCTGGGGTAAAAGTTTCGCCGACAAAGGGAATTTGTTTGAATTGTTCCTCTAAGTTATCTTTGAGAAATTGCACCGGCTGCGAAAGTCGCATCTTGTTCAAATAGCGGGTAATTGCGCCGACATTGGGCGAGATTGACATCTCGTTGTCGTTGAGCACTACCATCACATTGGTTTTCGGCATATGGCCCGCGTGGTTGATCGCTTCTAGTGCCATGCCGCCTGTCAGGGCGCCGTCGCCGATAACTGCTACAGTTTTAAAGTTTTCGCCCTTGAGGTCGCGTGCCATCGCCATTCCTAAGGCTGCGGAGATGCTGGTAGAAGCGTGACCGGCGCCGAAATGGTCAAATTTGCTCTCGCAGCGCTTGAGATAGCCTGCAACGCCGTCTTTTTGGCGCAAAGTATGAAAGTCATTGTAGCGACCGGTGATCAATTTGTGTGGATAAGCTTGATGGCCGACATCCCAGGTAACTTTGTCGCGATCGAGATCCAGGGTTTGGTAGAGTGCTAAGGTCAGTTCGACTACACCCAATCCTGGGCCGAGGTGTCCGCCGCTGGCTGCTACAGTTTCTAAATGCTTTTCTCGAATTTGTCGGGCAATTTGTTCGAGTTGATGAATCGACAGGCCGTGTAATTGGTTTGGATGAGTCAGTTCGCTGAGATGCATATTTTAAAATCCCGCTCCTAAGAATTAGGACGAATCCTTAACAGATAATAGTTTGAGCCTGCGGCGTTCGGTACGCGCAAACTTAGAATATTTTACCTGTTATTTGAGAAAAACTGTTAGGCGTAAGATTTTTATTATTTTTGACCTGGTAATTATAATAAGTAAATCGCAAACAGTCAATATAAAAAATGCTTATCTTGTTAGTTGGCAACGGCTAATTATTAGCTGCACGGGGTTTATTAGCGATTAAAAACTGTTTTTTGTACCGAGGGCTGACTTTTTAAGCATTGGATTTCTGCAAGCTGACTGTGATGCAAAATCATTAACTGTGATTTACTCAGGGCTTCTAGTGCGTAGGTAAGACTTTGTCAATCGCCAAAATCAACCCCAACAAATTCTGGCTGTTATTCATCAACTACTGTTCCGACTTAACCGCGACAGAAGCCCTATTCGGGTAGATTTTCGAGTAATATAACTATATCCAAAACTTTAATTATAATTTTTTTATATATCCTTTTTGGCGCACACGATTTAGCAGAAATTAAGTTATGTTTAGTGATTTCACTTATTTTAATTGACAAGGATCTTCCGCAGGTGGATGCCAACCGCCTTCTACCCAAAATCTACGCGATCGCCGAATCGAATCCTCTTCATCATAACGTTCATCATTAAGGTCAAGCCGATCGCAAGTTGCTCGACCTACTGGAGTTTTACTGATAATATTGAGACCATCTGCTGTCCAGATAAAATGCTCTGACCACTTCTGCTGACGAGGATTAAATAATGAAACCTCTTGCTGAGTTTCTGGATCGATTCCATTGATAAAATTGTAGTGGCGTTCGTTACAGCGGCGGCAAGCTAATGCTAAATTTTCACTGTCATCAGATCCGCCGAGAGATTTCGGCATGAGATGATCTATGGTAAAGCGATCGGGGCTTAGATATTCTGGAGAGTGGCAGTATTCGCAAAGATATTTAGCTCGCTGTCTTATAAGTTTTCGAGTGCGATCGGACACCATTTGGCTTGGGTAGAAAGTTGGGCATTAATCAACGTGAAAATTCGGGATAATTCTATAATGCCAGCTAATTCTGGAATTTCATCGACAGTTAGCAAATCTAGTTTTTTTCTCTCTAGCAATTCTTCCATACGAAATTGTAGTTCATCGGTAAATCTGAATAAGTAAATATTCCCAAACTCTACCATTTTAAGACCTTGGGGCATTAACGAGGAAGGTTTCACCATTAATTGAGTATTCATAAAATAGCTCGGTAGGTGGGAAACTCAGAGACTTTAGTCCTGAGAGGGAAACTCCAAGAGCGGTTTCAACCGCCTTGAATCGTTCTTTATCCATTACCGCCGGGCGAGTTGCTTAATTTGGTGTACTT
Source organism: Microcoleus sp. CAWBG58 (assembly GCF_020883045.1). Taxonomy (NCBI): domain Bacteria; kingdom Bacillati; phylum Cyanobacteriota; class Cyanophyceae; order Oscillatoriales; family Microcoleaceae; genus Microcoleus; species Microcoleus sp. CAWBG58. Next base: position 94,068 of record NZ_JAHRFA010000017.1, read on the forward strand.
TTGTAATGTACTTTCAGCAGGACAGTTACCGCCTCAAACCTTGCAACTCGCGATCGCATAATGTTTGCTCACGCGCGGCCTCCCTTACGGGGTAATGTTCGTGCAGACCTGGTTATAAAAGCTTGTTAGACCTGCAACACTGTTGAGCGTGACTTTAAAACTGTTTAATTGCAGATGACAGAGCCCAAAACTGGCGTCGCATTCAAGGAGTGTCGTGACCGGTGGGGGACGTCTCCTTTTTCAAGGGGTCTGGTCAGAACAGCTTGCAATTTCTTACAAGCGAGCGTGGCTTTAGCCCTGAGTTTCTGACAGGGATTAAAGTTCTCAGATACTCTTGAAACATTGTAGCTTATCAGTTGCCAAGTGAATTTGGGGCAAGGTCGATCGCACTTATCATCAAATACGATCGCACTTATCATCAAATACGATCGCCCCCATCGATAAATTACAGCATTCGTTCCAATTGAGTCGATCCTCTTCGAGGGCTTCGCTAACGAACTTCTGGCAATTTCTCGGCCCCAGTCGTATCAAAGACGATCGCGTGTTTAGTCGCAGGTAACAACCGCCGTAAAATCTGAATGTATCCCTCTGCATCGCCTCGGCGGTGGAAACGAGCAACCACCAATCGCTGCATATTCGGCAATTGCCGCACGATACACCAGGGATGAGAGTTTAATTTGGCCTTTGATGTTGGTATCATAGGAAAATCCTTCCCCGCCAAAAGCGGGGTGTGGTAGAAAAAGCGATCGCCCTCAAGTTTTCGACGCTAGGTGGGCGATCGTTTTTAGTGTACATAGATATTATATGTTGCATACGCATCAATGTCAAGTTAAAACATGGGATACGTGAGACTGCGGATTCGAGAACTAGCTGAGCAAAAGGGTTGGACTCTAAAGCAAGTTGCCGATCGATCGGGAGTGAATTACAACACCGTTAGAAGCTACGTTCAGCGCGATGCTTTGAACACGGCCGATATTTCTGCTGTCTACAAAATCGCCCGCGCCTTCGATGTGACAATGGAAGATTTAGTCGAGGTTTTGGAAGATTGAGGGCGCACAAATGGGATACGTGAGGCTGCGGATTCGAGAACTAGCTGAGCAAAAGGGTTGGACGTTCAAAGAAGTTGCCGATCGATCGGGAGTCAATTACAACACTGTAAAAAGCTACGGGAGGCGCGATGCTTTGAACACAGTCGATCTTTCTGCTGTCTACAAAATCGCCCGCGCCTTCGATGTGACAATGGAAGATTTAGCTAAACAGACGGGAATCCCCACACTATACTGCCTCGGTTAGTGTGGGATGAGAGTCCCGTGAGACTCCGATTCCACCCGTATGCAATCTAATAATCGTAGGTTTTAGCAGGGGACGGGTGGATGAGGAGACGAACAAACTCTTCATTCAATTAAATTGTTAATCAACTTGCGAGGCGAGCGTGATAAAATAAGACTTGCCTTGCATCGTCTTGCGTCGTAACGCAATGAAAGTAACGTATCAGTATCGATTCTATCCAGACACCAATCAAAAACAGGAGCTCAATCGCTGGCTGAGAATTTGCCGTTATTGGTATAATTGCCAGCTAGGAGATCGCTTCGATTGGTGGCAGATGAACCGTACCGATATTAATGCCTGTCCGCTAACAAGCAGTATTGCTACTCCCAGAACAAAGCCTAATTATTACAATCAAAAAGCTTCATTACCATCAATCAAAAAAGATTTGGTAAAAGTTTTTCATAGTGGTGAATTGCTGGACTTCAAGCAAGTAGATTCAACTGTTTTGCAAGATGTGTCCAAACGAGTAGACAAAGCCTTTGAGCGATTTATCATCGGCAATAGTAAAGGTGGCAAGTTTGGTAGACCTCGCTTTAAAAACGAAGCAAACTATCGGACAATGACTTTTGCAACTGCTAGTAATGATTGGATTAAACGCTGTCGTAATGACTGGATTTATATTCGATTGCCCAAACTAGGAGTTGTCAAAGTTCGGATGCACAGTCCTGTCCCAGATGGATTTACCCTCAAGCAAGCTAGTGTTACTAAAAAAGCTGATGGTTGGTTCATTCAATTAATGCTTGAAGAGCTGGCGGTGCCGGAATTCACCCCTGACGAAATTACTCAGACTTGGGGAAACTCAATTGGCTTAGATGCGGTACTTTATGAAGATGTTTATCTAGCAACATCTGAGGGCGATCGACTACCTGCACTCAAGCCACTACGCAAAAATCAATCTAAACTAGATCGGATATCGAAGAAACGAAACAAACGGAAACGGGGGAGTAAAGCTAGGCGAAAACTAGCAAAAAGAGAAGCCAAGCAGCATCAACTTATTGCTCGTTCTCGCCAAGATTTTCAATATAAAACCGCTCATAAACTTGTAAAAACAGGCGCTAAATTCTTCTTCCACGAAGACCTAAACCTTAAAGGCTTAACTAAGCGCAATAAAATCAAGCAAGATGATGATGGGACTTATCTTCCCAACGGTCAAGCGGCAAAATCAGGACTGAATAAGTCTTGGCTGGATGCTGCATTCGGTCAATTTTTTCAGACGCTGGACTACATAGCCTCAAAAGCTGGAGCAGTTGTCGTTTCACAAAAACCTGCTTATACCTCAATGGTGCTAAGCTATCGGAATGAAATCATTTTCACCGATTGCAGTACACGAGACTATTGGGATGAGCAGAACTTTCTAATGGTCGATCGCGATATTAACGCCGCGATTAATCTAAAGAAACTGGGGCCCTAGCATTTTCCCCAGTATAAAACGCGCCCAGTGGGAATCTTTCTGTAGTCGGAACTATAGATAACAGTATCACGAAGGAAATTTTGCATACCCTTCATCGGGCTGCAAAGATGCCTACATCATAGCTGTAATCAGTTTGATGTAGGAGTATGTCACATGTTGCGATACTGCAAGTTGCGTGCTTGTACAGGGAGCTAACCGCAGTGATGGATCTCGATTGTTTACCTTACGGCGCAGGCCACGCCCAGGAAGGGGTCTGTCTGCTAGTGCGAATGGGGCCGTACCGCATTTTACTCGACTGCGGTATAGAAAATGTCGCACCCCTGTCGGCGACAGTAGATCGATCGCCCCCAGCCGATTTCGTAGTGTGCACCCACGCCCACTCAGATCACGCCAGAGGTTTGCTAGCACTCCACCAGGCTTTCCCGCTGTTGCCAATTTACGCCAGCGAAGTCACAGCGCGACTGCTACCGCTTAACTGGCCGGCCCAGTCTCAGCAGCCAGAGACGCATTTCTGTGAGGCTCTACCCTGGCAGTCGCCGATCGAACTGCGCCGGGGACTGAGCGTGCAGTTGTTTCCGTCGGGCCATTTGCCTGGAGCGGCAACTGTACTCCTGACTTATGAAGCCCCCCACCGCACCTACACCCTGGTTTACACCGGCGACTTTTTTCTGTCCAATTGTCGTTTGGTGGAAGGTTTGCCGCTGGGAGAACTCCGGGGCATGAAGCCCGACGTGTTAATTGTGGAAGGTAGTTACGGCACGGCGCGCCACCCTCACCGCCGACAACTGGAAAATCAGTTAGCCGATCGCATCCACCGCGCGATCGCCGACGGATACTCGGTACTGCTACCCGCACCCGCCCTCGGTTTGGGCCAAGAACTGCTGATGCTGCTTCGCAGCCACCACTACTTCACCGGGCGCGACTTGGATATTTGGGTGGACGGCACTGTCGCCGACGGGTGCGACGCCTATCTGGAACTGCTGCCCCATTTTCCCACCGCCGTTCAAAACTTTGCTCTCCACCAACCTTTGTTTTGGGACGAAAGGGTGAAACCCCGCGTGCGCCGGCTGTCTGCCGAACAGCGCTCCGAATTGGGGAAAACCCCGTGTATTGTAATTACAGACAAGTTTCCCGATTTGGGTTTGTACGTTGCCGATCGTACAAATCCTTGGATTTTACTCGCCCCTCAAAAACCCGGATATCCCGTCAGGGAATGGTTTCCCAACTGGCGGGAATCTGGGGTTCGGCTCATTGAAACTTATTTGCTAGCCGAACACTGCGACGGGCCGGGAACTACCCAGCTCATCCACAATTTGCGGCCGCAGCACGTTATTTTATTACACGGTTCCCCTGCATATTTGGCTGACTTGGCTAACTTGGACGAGCTGCGAAACCGCTACCAGTTGCACACTCCGGCGGTAGGAACAGTTGTCGAATTGCCGATCGGGGAAATGTTTTTGCAGCCCGCTATCCCCGAAACTAACTATGAGGGAGAACTCAGCGAATTGGGGACAGAGGTAGCAATTAGCTTGCCGAATCCGATTACAGCCGATCCTCGGTGGGCAAATTTTGCCGATACAGGTTTAGTAGAAGCGCGCTGGCAAGGCGAAGAATTGGTACTGCGCGGCATCTCCCAGCGGGAACTGCTATTTCAAGGCAACGCCGTTCAGGCAAACCTCGAATGCTGTGGCAATTGCCAGCACTACCGCGGCCAGCGCTGTTGGAACCAGTCGAGTGCTTTGTTTGGCTTTAAAGTCACTCCCGACGGTTTCTGTCCGGTGTTTGAAGCGATACCGGAGTCTGAATTTTTCATAGATGAGGAATTAGATGCGGAATAAACCTATTGTTGTCATGGCGATCGACAGCTTAGCGCGCTTTCTGATGAGAGCGATCGCAGTATCTGTTGTTCATCGGTTCTGCGTCTGTGACTGCTCTGGTGGCTCAGAGGCGAAAACGGGCGATCGAACTCAAATTTCCATCCAAAATAGCTTATTTGGTGACAATCCAGCAGATTTTTCGGCAAAACCCGAGTTTTGCCCCATTCCTCGACAAAAAAGGGAGAAAAGTCGTTTTCTTTTCCCCCAACTATTCTTTGTGACTCAAGCTCTAGATCAAAACTATTCTAAATTCGAGTCCGGGTAGTGATTGCGAATTTGCTCGGCTTCGGGACAATCGTCAGAAACTAGGGGTTCGCAGTTAGTTCTCGACACCGAAGCCAACTTCTGGGACACAGCTCCAATACTTTCTAGACGCACCATTTCTTCCCAGGAGCTAATTTCGTCTTCTTCGTCGGTTTCGTAGCGCAGCGTGACTAGATCCCCTTCAATATCTAGGATACGAGCGCGCTCTATCCAACGTTGCTGATCTCGAAGAAAAATAGAAACCTCACGACCATCACAACAGAGTTGATAGATTTTGCGCTGTAGCATTTGTCAGTTCTCCTGCGCAGTGTAACTTGCTTAAAATATGGCCTGTTTGCAGCAACGTACTTTGGGTTTTACATCGGAAGGCACAGCCCTATGGACTGGCCAGTTTCACGTTTTCCGAAACTTTGGGACCGATGGGGATTACCAGATTTCATTTTACCACCAAATCTATCTTGTGCGCCATTTATCTAATTGCAGATTTTGGGAGCAGCGGCATCCCTCGCGGGAGGCATTTACCACAATAGATTCGCAGCATCAGAACTTGATTCGGGCCAGCCACCTTCTAAGCGGACTGTACTTCGAGTAGCTCTCGATCGCTCCTCAATTTTTCCCAGAGACAATACGTAGATAGCGGCTTAATTCGCTTTGGGCGATCGCGCGGACATTGCGGAGGCTCTCATCCGGGACGATCGCAACGGCGATCGGCACCATTCCTGTGCTGACAACGGTAAAATCTCAAATGTACTCAGACCTTGACACCGAACCGACGCACTCCGATACGCCATCAAACTAGAACTCAAACTCCCTCCCTTGTGCCGTGGCGTTAGAAAATCTACAGGTTTGACTTAGGAGTATCGACGTTTCCGAGCTTTAGTAACAACGGTAAAAAAATACAACTGCCAGTTTCCCTGAAAAGGCGAAAATCAAGCTAGGGAAATTTCAGTATATCTCTTCAAATAAACAGTTAGGCAACCGACAATCAAAAATACAAGCATCAAAAAATGCCCCCAAATAGTATCGAAGGCTCACCCAAAAATAGGGTAAAATTGCCAAAAAATGACTAACTACCTGCAAAAAACTACAACCAAAATTAGCTATAAATAAAGTCCAAATCGGGGTATTTTTGAAGGCTATCGAGCTGATTGCCAGCGCCTTATTATTGGGAAATATCGACACTGCCCAATGAAACATTCTCTACATATACGATGACAGATCGTTGCTACTTCTATTTGCAGGAAGTTCAGCAAATTACTTTCCTAGCGTTTGCTCTTCCTCCTTGTGCTTATCCTTGTCCTTCTGGGTAGATTCATCATCAGCTTGACCGACCCCTTCCTTAAAACTCCGCAGCGTTTTCCCCAAAGCATTCCCCAACTCAGGAATTTTCTTGGGGCCGAAAATTAGAATGGCGACTACCGCAACAATGCCCAATTCGGGCAATCCCAGACCAAACATACAAAATCTCCGCGCTTACCTACTTTGCTTTTTCCCTGCGAATTACCGCTAGTGCACTTATTTTAGCGGAGAGTTTCCGCAAATCTTACTCATTACTCGGGTTTTTATGGCAATTTATTGCTCTGTGCCACTGCGAATACCTAGACTAATGTCACAGGGCTTTCTATCTTGGGCAGATTTTTTTGTAAAACTTACTCGATCGCACGTCGAACTGCTGATATCCTTAAAAGTATCTACCTTGTTGACTGCATCCTGCAACCGTAGAATGAAGTTTTATTAAGCGATCGCCCGATAAATAAGAATGTTAGAAACATCCAAGCCTTCCCTGCGCGACCAACAGCACTACCTTATCCGCGAATTAGCCGATCGGATAGAATCAGTATGGCGTCGGTATCTCGACCTCGAACCCTACCACCTCCCCGCTGAGTTGGGATACGTGGAAGGGCGGCTGGAAGGAGAAAAACTGATCATAGAAAATCGCTGCTATCAAACTCCCCAATTCCGCAAAATACACCTGGAACTGGCTAAAGTCGGGCCGCTGCTGGATATCCTCCACTGCGTGATGTTTCCCAGACCGAATTATGCTTTGCCGATGTTCGGCACAGACATCGTAGCAGGCAAAGGTCAAATTAGCGCGGCGATCGCAGACCTTTCTCCCCTCAATCCCGATCGAACTTTGTCGGAAACCTACCGCACTCGACTGCAAACTTTGCCCGTCAACCAGTTTTCTTGTCCCCGCCAAATTCCCGAATGGGGCGATATTTTCTCAGAGTTTTGCCTGTTTGTGCGCCCCGATTCACAGGAAGAAGAAAGCCGATTTCTAGACATAGTTGAATCCTACGTCGAAATTCACTGCAAACTCGCAGTCGCTTCGGAACCAGTTTCTGTAGCCGAAGAAGCAAAAATTCTCGACGCTCAAATTTACTACTGCACCCAGCAGCAGCAAAACGACAAAACCCGCCGCGTACTCGAAAAAGCTTTCGGTCAAGATTGGGCAGAACATTACATGACCGAGGTGCTGTTTGATTACCCTAAATAGCTAAAATCTGTTTACAATACTTCATACTTGGTTGGCAACTCCCCGCTCTCTCAAAGACGGGGAAAAATTCTTGAACAATTCCCCAATTCCCCAATCCCCGAATCATCCAATCTCCTAATCTAAAATCTAAAATCTAAAATCTAACTTGTACCCGATTTTTCGCTCGAAATGCGATAGAAGACGGCCACCTCGCACAAGACACACAAACACCCGCTGCAACTGACGTTCTTTCAGCACAATAATTGTAATTTCCTTCAACTTATTTCCGAGATCCGGGACGTTTTGCTCCTACCTTTGCAGGGCTTTTCGATCCACCTTTTGCTGAACTTTTAGAACTACTTTTAGCATTTTTCTGACCCTTAGCTCCTGCCAACTGGCTCTCATTTTCATTGGCCGGTCTGCCGGCAGGCGTTCTCGTAGTCCTAAAGGTAACATTCACCCCTTCATTCGACTGTTCCAACACCAACATCGGCGTCGGCTTCGCTTTTTGATCCCATTCAATGTGAACGATGCGACCTTGAATAGTCGGCTGCCAACTATCATGGTCATCTGAAGGACTCAGATAAGTTTCCAAACAATCAATAATTTGATTAATTGTCGCCGATGTTGCCTGAGTCGGCAGTTTCATCAGCTTAATTTGAATCCGAAACAGCACTCGTCTTTCTATTTTTACGGCTGGATCGCCAGTTTCGTATTCGATATCAAACATCGAATCTACTTGCCTGCCACTGCCAGCAGTCCCGTTTTTATCTCCTACTGCACTCTGAGTCGGGCGCAGGGCAATACTAATTTTGTCTTTGACTTTTACTTTAATCTGGTTGACAATGGCAAAGTGAAAGACTTCTTCCGCCATCCGCATTCTCAGGTAGTCTAAATTAAAGTCTCGCGAGTGAATGAGGTCGGGGTTTTTTTCCATCTTTGATATGGTTTCCAGAGCCATTTTGTATTTTTTCTGGAGTTCTCTATTTCTAAACTCTTCAAATTTGAGCTTCTTACTCAAATCATCTAGTCTTAGCTTGGTAAATACCGCTAAACCGAGCAGCAATAATAACAGTAATCCCGACGCTCCCATCAAGATTTGGTCGGGGGACGGAGATCCTGGTTTAGCCTGTTTAGGTTTGGGAGAGGCTACTGCCAACCTTGATTCTACAAGGATGATTTGGGTTGACATGGGCTTTTAAAGGGTAAATTTTGACGCTATATTTATACAGGATTCCAGAGTAGAGCTGGCAGTATAACTCGATCGACTAACATTGACATCATTCCACCACCATCTTGGTATAACTGGATTGCTACAACTCGAACAGGCACCCTCTAATTAATACTTTATCTTTAACTGCAAGCAGGTTTCCGAAATATCGGAAAATCCCGCGCTGGCACTGGCAAAAAGAAATGGTGAATAGTCTGTGATAGATTATACCAATATAGGTCAAAAAAAAATTGTTCCGCAGCCTCCGTTTCTAGAAAAAGAAAAATAAGTACACATAAATCAATACTAACTCTCTCCAGCGATCGCCAAAAACACTTCTAGAGAACAACCGATCGAGAAGCGGACTCTCCTATCGGGTGCTAATTACTACTGTTCGATCGCTCCCGCCCTGCCAGCTCACCGGGCGGCTGGCTGCCAGAGTAGAGCGATCGTGCGATCGAACAACGTGTCCTTAGCTAAGATTACAGCTAATACCACAAATATTCGATCGTGACCTACGAACCCCTGCATCACAAGTATCGCCCTCAGACATTTGCCGAATTAGTCGGTCAAGAGGCGATCGCCCAAACCCTCACCAGCGCCATCCTGCAACAGCGCATAGCACCAGCATATCTATTCACCGGCCCCAGAGGCACCGGTAAAACCTCTAGTGCTAGAATCTTCGCCAAATCCCTCAACTGTATTTCTACCGGCGCCCCTACCCCGACACCCTGCGGCAAATGCAACGTTTGTCAAGAAATTGCCCGAGGTTCCACACTAGATGTCATCGAAATTGACGCCGCCAGCAACACCGGAGTAGACAACATTCGGGACTTGATCGAAAGAGCCCAATTTGCCCCCGTACAATGTCGCTATAAAGTATATGTAATCGACGAATGTTTGAGCGGTGATTCTCAAGTACAAACTAGCGAAGGTTTGATGCGGATCGACAATCCCAACATCAAAGGAAAACAAGTTCTCAGCTATAACGAAAGTTCAGAATTGTGGGAATTTAAAAAAGTTTTGAGGTGGTTAGATCGAGGTAAAAAACAAACACTTTTGATTAAAACCGCCAACCGAGAAATTAGATGTACCAGCAATCATCCAATCAGGACACAACAGGGATGGATACTAGCAAAAGACCTAAAAGAAGGAATGAAGATACTATCCCCTGTGAATGTGGGTGCGGCACCGTCATTTACAAATTTGGGACAGATGGACGCTTGCGGAGATTTGCCAGAAGACATCAATTTTACGGGAATACCTACGGACAAAAATCCTACGACATTGCCTCTATTCTCGAACAGGCTCAAGCCCTCCGACCTATCTGTCCGTGTGGCTGTGGAGAACAACTTGAAATACCAAACTTTTTGCAAAAAAAAGGCAAAGGAATTAATACCATTCAGTCTTATTGGCAGCGACATCCATACAATAAAGGACATGGAATTTGGGAGGCAAGAACCGAAAAGTTCTTGGCAAATTCCGACCTTTACATACACATGGGCGCTGAAACCAGTAGAAAATGGGTGTCAAACTTTAAACAGTATGCAATCCCTACAATGGATTACAAGTTCGGAGATGGTCGAATCTGTAAAAGTCGCTGGCATTGAGAGGGTTTATGATATTGAAGTAGAAGACAATCACAACTTTGTGGCAAATGGACTCTGTACGCATAACTGCCATATGTTAACTGTTGCCTCGTTCAATGCCCTTTTAAAAACCTTAGAAGAACCGCCAGATCGCGTTGTATTCGTCCTCGCCACAACCGACCCCCAAAGAGTATTGCCAACCATCATCTCTCGGTGCCAAAAATTTGACTTCCGCCGGATTCCCCTAGACTCAATGACCGCCCACTTGCATAAAATCGCCCAATTAGAAAATATCAATATTGCCAGCGATGCAGTACAAATGGTTGCTCAAATCGCCCAAGGAGGACTGCGAGATGCAGAAAGTTTGCTAGACCAACTCAGCTTATTTTCCGGTCAAATAACCGTCGAAAAAGTTTGGGATTTAGTCGGCGCCGTCCCAGAAAATGACTTAATGGAACTGCTAGAAGCTATTGATACAGATAACGCTACAGCATTAATAGATATGACCCGCCACCTCATGGATCGCGGACGGGAACCACTAATCGTGCTGCAAAGCCTCGCCAGCTTTTACCGAGATTTGCTCATAGCCAAATCAGCACCGAAACGGTCTGATTTAGTAGCTTTAACAGCCGGAACTTGGGAAAAACTTTGCACTTTTGCACAGACTTGGAATGCCGAGTTAATTTTAGCAAGTCAGAAACACTTGCAAACCCACGAAGTACAAATTAAAAACACGACTCAGCCGCGACTGTGGCTGGAAGTAACGCTATTGGGATTGTTGCCTTCAGCCATTAGAACTCAGCCACAACCAGCAGGTAAACAAGCGGAAATAGTTGCTTCCCCACAAATTCACCCCCCCCAGTCCAGGGCGGGCACGGGGGCACCGCCCCTACAATCGGGGGGGAGCCAGACAGCTCCTATTGAACAATCTTCTGTTCTCAATTCGCCAAATATTGCGCCAACTTCGCAACCTGTTGTCGATCGCACAGACAGCACACCTTCCGCACCAATTCCCCCATCTATACCAACTGCTGAAACGAGTCAAACCAATTATTCGCCGACTAATTCAGGCGATGACATGGATTTAAATAGAGTGTGGGAAAATGTACTTACCAAAGTGCAACCGTTCAGCACTCAAGTCCTGCTTCGCCAACACGGAAATCTAGTAGTTTTTACTAATAATACTGCCTATATTAAGATCCGAGCACCGAAGCTGCTCAATACAGCTAAAGACAAAGTAGCTAATATTGAAGAAGCTTTTTTACAAGTTTTTAACCGTCGAGTAGCAGTAAAAGTTGGATTGACAAATCCCGCTGCAACTAATAGTTCTCACACCCAAGATTTGCCAGATTCTAACGAACGTGTTCCTGAAACTCCTCGGAATCCTCCTGCTGCGATCGATCGCAATCAACAGGTGGAGCAATCGGGTAATTCTGAGATTGCAGGTAATTTTTTGGGGGACGGGGAAGAAGAGCAAAAACACTCTTGGGCGGATGAAAATACTGCTACTAATGTGCCAAATGTTTCTGAACCGTTGCGGCAGATCAACACTTCTACAGACTCTCATAATGAGTTCAATGCTCAGGCTGTAGCGGTGCGTGATGACGCGCGAAATGTCGCGAATACGAGCAGGCAATGGGCTGATATGTTTGACGCGGAAGTAGTCGATTTGTCGGATGATTTAGAGATTTGGGAGTCGGAAATTTTTAGATTGGAATCTGAGCCGGATTTTCCTGAGTTATCTTCTGAGGTTGATGAAGATGATTTCATCGATTGGTAATTGGGGAATTGGGAATTGGGCATTGGCTTGACATACAGCATATTCCATGTTTATGAAGTACATTTCCAATTATGGCTCCCCAATCAGCGTAAAGGCTGCCCAGTCTTTTGGTTTTGGGTGCTGTGCCATCGTCTTGAGCATCGCTTGGCGCAGAGCTTGGGCTTTGTCGGGATTTTGCTGCATCTGCTGGTAAAATTCTGTCATTAGATCGGCGGTAGGGGCATCGGGAACCGACCACAGGGAAACGATGACACTGGGAACGCCAGCGGAAATAATTGAGCGTGATAGACCGATTACCCCATCTCCGGTAATTCTCCCCTGACCTGTTTTGCAGGCACTCAATACCACTAACTCGGCATTTAATTTTAGACCAAATATTTCTTCTGCCGTCAGGAACCCATTATCCCCAGCCGAAGGGGCGAGGGCGATTGAACTCCCAATCCCATTTTGGTCATCTAGTATCCCATGCGTTGCCAGATGAATGATTCGGGCTTGAGATAGTTGAGGCAAAATTGCTGCTTTCGTGGCTTGGTTGCCAATTAGGGGCTGAGTGCCGAAGATTGTGGCGATCGCTTCAGCTTCAGTTTTCGCGTTGGGTAAAGGACTGAGAGCTTCAGATTTTCCAGGTAAGGTAGGCATGGTGGGATTGCCTGCAATCAGCACTTGGGTAGCTTTACCTGGAACTTGTTGGCGGCGTTTGTGAGTGGTATCGAGGACTTGAATTGCAGGGGCGGTCAGAATAGTGTGTTTTTCGATTAGGTAGTGACCTTCGGGATCTTGCAAAGCAGCGAAGGGAACTAAAAATAGAGAATCCTGGGGAATGAAGACAACGTGGGCATTGGGGTCTTGAGGGAGTTCGTTTGCGATCGGGGCGATCAGCAGATTATAAAGTTTATTAGAAGACCTACAAACGTTGTTAGGATTTCGTGGTACAGGCTGAATAATGGTCTCACGAGTGGCTTTTATGCAATTTTCTAATGAAGTATTAGAGCCCACATTCCGCAGATATTCGATCGGATTTAATTTTCAAAAAGATCATAATTTTTAAAACCTCAAATGGTTGTATAGCAATCATTTGAGGTTTTTTTAAGGTATAATAATTAGTGGCAGTATAG
>NZ_JAHRFA010000018.1:0-104756 GCF_020883045.1 Microcoleus sp. CAWBG58
CGATGGTGATTTTAGGTTTGAGTTTCATACAGGTAAACCCTAATTAAATATTTTGTAGTTACTCAACAATTCTTCTCCAATATACCATATTCTGTTAATATAAAGTTTAGATGCGTTCGCCCTGAGCCGGATGGTGTTCGGTAGCTTCAGCTTTAACGTGATTGCGCGGAGTTTTAAAAGTCTTGAGAGTTTGCACCGGTTCTGTTGCCCAACAGTCGGCTGAAGCATCAAAGTTCCAAGTCTCGGAAGCATCTAAAACAGGAAGTTTTTTGATGAATGATTGCAAATCTGACAGTTGCTTTTCAATGAATAGCAAATAGCTGACGGGTACTTGGCTCAAAAGCACGTTTCCGTCTACAGTTATGTCGGCGCGGGCTCTGCAATTTGTCCAATCTTTGGTTGCGGTTACGTCGAAGAGTTTGGTCAAAACTTCTGTTGTTTTGCGGATAATCTCTTCGGCTTTGACTTCGACTTTTTTGGACTCGGGTGGCAGTTGTTCGCCTTCTTCGTCTTTGGGGCGGTACGTGCGGGAGATGCCCGAAAGCACGGCAGGCTTCTGGAGAGCTTTTTGGGCTTCTGCTAGTTCTTGGATCGATCGGCTTTTGATGCCTTTCTCGATCGCGATAATCTGATTTAATCGTGCCATAGTTCTATATTATTGATGCTGAAGTCACGTCGAGTATGCTTGCAGGGCGATCGTCAAACTCTTTCTCGTGTGGCTTTTACGGCTTTGAGGACTGAAGTCCTGACTGCAAACCTTACGATTTTTAAGCTGACATCACGGATATTTGTAGTATGACATACTTCAAAAAGAATGACAAGCTTTCCTTTGCAGGGGCCATGCCAAGAGTTGACAGTTGACAATTGACAGTTGACAATTGACAGTTGACAGTTGGAAAAGGGAAGACGGAAGAAAGACGAGTTGACAGTTGACAGAAGGAAGACTGAAGACGAAAGAAGAAAGATTTTCCCCCTCTCCCCCTTTTTCCCCTTTCCCAATCTCCCCCTCTCCCAATCTCCCTCTCTCCCAATCTCCCCCTCTCTCCCCAGACACAACAGCCGAAGCATTATCACTTTGCTAGCCTAACAATTTATGACTCAAAAACTTGGCAAAATCCCTAGCATCGCTGCGGATCAAGTGAATGCCGTCATTGGTGCGCCATTCTCGCGGGGGCGGGGGGGGCAACCACTCAAAGCGATCGGACGGAAACAGCTTTTTAGTCAATTCTCGGACTTGTTTTCTCCTGATTGCAGCGTCAACTCGCGACTCTTGAGGAATGTCAAATAAAATTATTTTTGCCCCGCTATTTTTATTGATTTCAGCGATTTGAGCTCTAATTACACCAGCTTGTTTTTTGATATCTTCTACATCTTTTTTAGACAAAGGTTGGCTTTGAATATCAACAGTTGTTTGGATAGCTTTTTGCGATAATTCCGGAGTAAGATTGCGAGCCTCTATGCTGTCTAGTGCCTCTTTAGTTGCTTTTTGATTGTATTTATAGCCTTTTTTTAACGAATGTATAAAAACACTCACTGGACGATATTCTTCTCTCAGTATTGGCAAATACTGGCGCATCCAATAAAAAACAGGATTGTACAAAGATTCAACTAAATCCCTATCTATTGTGCGACTAATAGTATCGTTAATTTCTACCAAAATAATCGGAGGGTTGCTATTACTTTTTTTAACTATTTCTAAACCCGTCTGGCTCGATCCTCCCCCCAAAGCTATGCTCTTTACGCCCTTTCCAATGTCTGCAACACGAAGGTTGGCAGATAGAGAACTACCCACCATGACAATTTTCCGATCGGAATCATCATATACATACCTTTGAGCTTTGACAATATTATTTTGAATTAGGCTAACTCCGTCAGAAGCTGGTAACACTCCGCCACTGACGAGAACTTGATAAAAACTCATTAGAAACAGGAAAATTAGTACCGGGCGCAGAATAGATCGCAACTTGTATTTTATAAACATTGAACACCTTCTAGAATTGGAAATAAATAAATTGTTTCGAGCTGCCACTGTTGAGGAATATCATTGCCAGCATAATTCCTAAAGCTACATCTTGATAAATACTCCATAATTTTTGATTTTTTTTAAGTGAATCATGTTTCATCAGATTTTGCCAAGTGGGAAAATGAGGAATGTGATAAATTACTACTGGCAGGGAAAAAATTAGCGTCGGAATAATGTGAGTCCAACCAGGCTTGACTTTATAGTTGCGAACTAAAGTAACTACGAAGTCAACTGCTTCTTCAAATCGTGGTAGTTTGAAAAGCAGCCATCCGAAGGAAACAAAAGAGAAAATTCCTACAACGCTAAGGCTGTCAAATAATAATTGTTGCCAGATTGGTTTGGTTTCTGCTGAATTGGGTTCTGGGGATTTATTTTTGGATTTGTCGAACCCAAAAAAGCGTTCTACTGCTAAACCAAATCCGTGATAAATGCCCCAAACTGCATAACTCCAAGCAGCACCGTGCCACAATCCGCCTAAAGTCATTACTGTCATTAAGTTAAGATAAGTTCTGATTTTTCCTTTACGGTTTCCTCCTAGGGGAAAGTATAGATAATCTCTGAGCCAAGTTGATAGGGAAATGTGCCACCTTCTCCAGAATTCCGAGAGGGAACGGGAGATGTAGGGAAAGTTGAAGTTGTCGGGAATTGCGTAGCCCAAAGCCGCTGCTAAACCGATCGCAATTAAGGAGTAACCGGCAAAATCGGCGAAGATTTGGATTGAGTAGCCGAACAGCAGCGTCAGGTTGGTAATAGTTCCAAATCCTTGGTAGTAGGGAAAGCTGATCCAGAAGGTATAGTCTTTTAAGTTGTCGGCGACGACCATTTTTAGGAAGTAGCCGACTGTGAGCGATCTAAAAATGAAATTGAAAGAAATGTCTTTTAAATATTTAGGCTCAATCTGGGGATAGAATGTCTTGGATTTTAAAATAGGGCCTGAGAGTAAATTGGGAAAAAAGCCAATAAAAAATGAAGTATTGAGCAGGTGTTGGCTAAATTTGGGTGAGACGTAAGCGTGGGATTCTGTTTCGCTTTCGCTTTTATCTTTTTGACTCAGTACATCTACCACTAAACTTATGCCTTCAAAGGTGTAGAAAGAAATACCGATTGGCAGAGGTAATTTTAAGAATAAATAAGCAATACTGCCTTCGGTTCGAGCAATATTAAAAACATCTGCAACAAAGTTAGTGAGCAAACCGGCGTATTTAAACAAGCTCAAAATTAATACATTCAGAACTACTCCTAATAAAGCCCAAAAAAAACGCTGTTTTTTGTCTGAAATTCTGGCAACTTGAAAGCTGGATGTAGTGTTGATCGCAATTGATAGTAGCAGGATCGACAGCAGTGCGGGAGCGTTCCAACTGTAAAATATGAAGCTGGCAATTATGAGGATGGGAACTTGCAGTTTTTGTAAGGGAGGGAAATAGTATATGGTGAAAACAATTGCAAAAAATACTAGAAATTCAATACTGTTAAATAACATATTCTTTTGATTTCGGTCTTTGATAAGTCTAACGGACGGCGGGTTGATTACTTTGGTTTTTCATCGGTTTTTCAATCGATATCCCTCGCGTTCTCTGGTGGGATTTTTGTGAAAAAACCTAGTTTCTGCATCCCAGAGTTTTTTTACCTAAGTTGTGACACCATTTTCCTAAAATAATGCAACTGTTGGCAAGCTTTAAACCCATACACAATAAGTCATTTCCAACTTTTTGATATTCTATGCGAAAATCGAAAATCGAAAATCGAAAAAGTTATCACTCACTATATCAAGGAGTGGCACTAATGCCAAGAGCGGACTCGTGGTGAGAGGTCGATCGCCATTCCTGCGAAAGTGTAGCAAAATTTACCTATTTTTGAGGCTGCGACTACCTCCTTAGATAGATGCGGAAATACCTCCACGGGCGAGTAGCAATATTGAGAAATATTTCTTAACATATAGATAACAAAGGGAATCCGAGGAGACCAAAAATCCTTAAGCCCTTGGGGTGCGCGGTTAACCAGATTCTTCGCAAACAAGGGCTAAATCAATGAACCAGCAGCAAAACTCTGAAGTTTCAGCATTTTTGCCAATGCTCCAAAAAGGCATTTGGCTGTTTGGGATTCTGTCTTGGATATTCGGGCTGACAGATAGAAGCATTGCACTATTGTCTGACGGATATCTGTCGGCGATCGATATTGTCCAGCTATTTACAGCTTCCTTCTTTTTCGTTAGTTGGATATTTTTAAGCCCATTTTTGAGTTTTAACTCCCAGAGTCAGCGGAAGGTAGAAGGCATTCGGCAGAAAGTAGAAGCCTCTCGCTAGTTTTTAAGTTGTAATGTTAGATTCGGTCGGGCTGTTGGTTTCTGCTGGGGCGAAGCGGGCGGGCCAAATCCGATCGCAAAAAAACAAAGTTCCCGCCGTCATACATAGCGGAATCGCCAACAGATTTAACAGGGGAATGCTCACCAAACCCAAGCAAACCAAACCAAAACTCCAGCTAGCCGGCAAACTCGCCCGAAATATCTCAAATTTCTCCTGAAAAGTTAGCTTCCGCCGTTCCAAAGGTGCATTTAAAAAGTCCAAACAGACAACAGTCGCGCCCAAAGCTACGCCTCCTAAACTGCTAAGAATAGATCCGGGCCCGGGGATAAAATTCAGCAGCAGGAGCGGTATCCCGATGCTGAACACAAGTTGTAGTTTTCGGATTTCAAAGCCGATCGCCAATTGTAGATCCCGAAAAATACTCGCCAAGTTCATTGGTGCTTCTGCGGGCAATTGACCGTTTCGCAGAAGTTCCAATTGTTCGGATAATTTGCCGTACCATGGCGAACCTAAAATCACGCCAAACTGGACTAACAAAAACCCGATTATTAACAAAAGTCCTGAAACTAAAAGTACGCGCAGCAGCCAGCCAAAACCGATTGTCAACACGCCGAGAAAGCTCAGCCAAGCTGGCAAACTGACAATTAAATTATGAAATCTGACGGACAAATCGGCAACTAAAATGTCTATGCCTGCCAAACTAGGAAATAGCAAGCTTAAATAAAGACCGATTCCAATTAAAAAATTTAGGACGACGGGAATTAATACATAAGTCCACAGCTTGGGAGTTTGAAAAATCAGCGTGAAAGCTCGAAAAGGATAGGTGAAACCTACCAAAAGTCCAAGGGGTGCGGTAATGGCTGCGGGGGCGGGATTTGAATTGAGCTGTTTTGACATATGGTTAAACAGTTGACAGTTGACAGTTGACAGTTGACAGCGAATTGATAAGAACGGAGATTTAAACTCCGTTTTTATCACAATCTGCCGACCTGAGTAAGGGCTTCAAACCCGGCTATTCGGTGAAGGAAGAAGGAAGAAGGAAGAAAGCCCTTCGGCTATGCTCAGGGTACAAATTCTATTATTATTGCGTATGAGGATTTATTGCAGGTTGCCCAAAAGTGAAGCTTTTTATTTACCATACCCCGGAACTTACGCCAGCAGACAAGATGCCGGCTTGCGCGATCGCAGTTGATGTACTGCGGGCGACTACGACAATGGCGACGGCCTTGAATAATGGGGCGGAAGCTGTGCAAGTTTTCAGCGACTTAGATAAGCTGATGGCAGAGAGCGAAAAATGGCCTGGAGACAAGCGGATTCGCGCCGGAGAGCGCGGTGGCGCGAAAGTTGACGGTTTTGACATGGGGAATTCGCCGCTGGACTGCGCGCCAGAAAAGGTGACTGGAAAGCGAATTTTTATCAGCACAACTAATGGTACTCGGGCTTTGCAACGAGTGCAAGATGCTGCAACGGTGTTGACGGCGGCTTTGAACAACCGCAAATCTGTGGTGCAGTTTCTGTTAAGCAAAAAGCCGGAAAGTATTTGGATTGTGGGTTCTGGTTGGGAAGGGAGTTATTCGTTGGAGGATACGGTGTGTGCTGGTGCGATCGCCCAAAGTCTTTTAGCAGAAAGCGGTATTCCGGCGATCGATTTTGCGGGTAACGATGAAGTGTTTGGGGCGATCGCTCTTTATTTGCACTGGCAAGATCGGCTGCATGAATTGTTGGAAAAAGCCAGTCACGGCCAGCGCCTCCTCGGTTTGGGCGTGATTGAAGATTTAAAATATTGCGCGCAATTGGATACTTTAGATGTGCTTCCTATGCAGCGAGAACCGGGTGTTTTGGTGAAGTCGGATTTTAAAATTTCTTAGGCTAATTTCTGGGTTCTATCTTCGGAAAAAAATTGGTTCGTAGTGAGGACTTTAGTCCGCATAAGCTCGGAGGACTAAAGTCCTCACTACAAACTATAAAATTGGTTCGTAGTGAGGACTTTAGTCCGCATCCAATCAGAGGACTAAAGTCCTCACTACAAACTGTAAAATGGGTTCGTAGTGAGGACTTTAGTCCGCATCCAATCAGAGGACTAAAGTCCTCACTACGAACGACGGAAGTTAGTAATTAGCGAACAATATTTTTTCAATAAAGTGCAATTAAAGATATTCAGTAGCGACAAAACCTTGTTGTATTCCTAGTTTATTCCAGACAAGTCAGAATTGCTGGATTCGCCGAAGCGTTGAATTAAACACTCGGCAATTCTGGCTGATGCACCGCTTTCTCCCATGCGGCGCCAGCCATTTTCAGCGATTAGCTGCAACCTGTCAGGATCGCGAAGCAAAGACTGGATGGTGCCGGCAACTTCGGCGGGATGTTTGACTAAAATTAATGAGGGGCCTAAGAGGCGACTTTGAGCTTCGGCAAAAGCGGGAGTAAATTGCGGGCCGCTGCCGGGAATGGCGATCGCCGGTTTTCCTAAACCTACAAATTGTTCTGTAGCTGTTCCGGCCATTGCGATCGCTAAATCGGCTTGGTACAAACAATCGTTAAAACTTTGCTGAGTTAAAATCATCGTGGCTTTTCTCTGCACAAAAGTCAAGGGCAATAGCAAATTAGGAGATTCTTTCCTAATTTCTTGAGCGTTAGAAACAGCAGGTCGCAAAATACTACCTTCTCGCCGCTGGGTTTTAGTTTCGCCCTCTTGGCGCCAGCCGAAAAATTCTAAACTAGGTCGCAAAGCTTCTAAGTTTAACTCGCCAGAAATAGCTCCGAAAAATAACAATTTGCGATCGCCAAACAGAGACAAAATTCCGGCTACAGCCTCTACTATTAGCAGCCAATTAGCATAGGCTTCCGGCGCTCGGGAACCGGGCAGTAAGGTGATGACGAGCGATCGCTCCATTTCCCGAAACTCTGCATCAGCGCCGTAAAAACGGGCGGGGTTTTCCGGTTCGAGTCCGTCCATCATGGGATTGCCGAGATTGTAGGCGGGAATTCCCAGCTTTTCTAAAGTCTCGGCGGTGAGGGCGTCCCGCACAAAAACAGCTTTACAGAGCTTTCTAGTCATCAACCAGCGCTCCCAAGGGAAATAAACCGATCGCGACCAAATCTTCCAAGCCCACGGGCGGGATTTGCCAGCCAGAGGCCCCTGCTCGTCCCGCACGTGATATTCGGACTTGGCCGTGCCGACAAAGGCATAGGGCGCGCCGCTGAGCCAAGCAAACAGCAGCGGTACAATATCCCCGCAAGCTAAAATCGCGGCGTTGTGATTTCCAGACTGTTGTTGCGATCGCACCCAAGCGCGGATAGCTTTAAACTGAGCTAGAGTCAACTGAAGCAACCCGCCTTTGACATCGCGCAAAAATTCCTTTCCATCCATGTAGATAAAGCCACCCGAAGGCATCCGCTGCACCGGGCCGATGATGCGGGCGTTTTCTAGTTGAGCGAAAGCTTGCCCTTCCCCCACTAGCGGAAACACGGCTATTTCTGGGGGATGCGGGTGCTGTTGCACTTCTCGCAAGATGCGAAGGGCGATCGCATCTTCTCCGTGGCCGTTACTGAGGCAAAGTATTTTCAATCCCAAATCTCTCAAAAAACTGTCTCTGAATATATAGAAGCAAGATTAGCCGCAGGATGCAAGGTGGTATAGCCGAAGCAAGAAGTAAGCGGAGCGGCGATCGCGCGAGTCGGGCCATTTTTGGTAAAATAGCAGGTGAAACTCCTATTTTAGAGGTAAAATCGGATGGTACAAACCCTGCCAAAATCTTTGACACTCGAAGAGTTTCTGAAGTTGTCAGAAACCAAGCCAGCCAGCGAGTACATTGACGGTAAAATCATTCAAAAACCCATGCCTCAAGGAGAACATAGTGTAATTCAAGGCGAGTTGACAAGTGCTGCTAATGCTGCTCTCAAACCTCAAAAGGTGGCGCGAGCATTTCCCGAACTGCGGTGTGTTTTTGGCGGTCGCGCGATCGTTCCCGACGTGACTGTATTCACTTGGGAGCGCATTCCCCGCAACGAAAATGGCTGTGTGGCAAATGTGTTTGCGATCGCCCCGGATTGGACAATTGAAATCCTCTCCCCCGACCAAAGCCAAACTAAAGTTACTAAAAATATTTTACATTGTCTCAAACACGGAACTCAAACGGGTTGGTTAATCGATCCAGAAGAGCGATCGGTTTTTGTATATCGGCCGGCTCAATCAACCGAGGTGTTTGACGAACCGGAACAGTTATTGCCCGTGCCATCTTTTGCCAGGGAATTGCAACTGACAGTAGGAGATTTATTTGGTTGGCTGTTACAGTGAAACAACAGAATATTATATAGCCTTTCTCACTAACATGAGGTACGCATTGGGCATTGGGCGGAGCGTAGCGGAGGGATTGGGCATTGGCATTGGGCATTTGAACCAATAACTAATAACCAATAACCAATAACCAATAACTAATAACTAATAACCAATAACCAATAACCAATAACCAATAACCAATAACCAATAACCAATAACCAATAACCAATAACCAATAACCAATAACCAATAACCAATAACTAATAACTACTAACCATCGATATACTGCTGTAAAATATTCCGAATTTGTTTGAGCTGAAATCCCTTAGCAAGTTGGCGGAGCTTCGTGGCAAACGGCACTAATTTTGGTTCCAAACTTTCCAGCTTAGCACTCTCCTCAAAAATTTCTTCAATGTCGCCCATAGCCGCAAGTTTCACAATTTTTGCTACCGACTCAGAAGCCGCAGGTAACAGAGCAGCATAAGCAGGAAAATCAGATGCTGGTGACAAACTGGGAGTTTTACAATTTTGGTTTTCCGGAGATTCCTCGTAAATCCATTCTAGTCCCAAATGCACGCGCAACTGTTCCAAAAAGTGATTTGCTTCGATCGGCTTGGGAAGAAAATCATCGCACCCTGCAAGGATGCTCTCTTGCTGCGCCGACTCGAAAACGCTAGCTGACAAAGCGATTAACACGACATCTTTTAATTCCGGCAACTGCCGCAGTCTCCTTGTAGTTTCTAAGCCATCCATTACAGGCATTTGCAAGTCCATTAAAATCACATCAGGTTGAAATTTGACTGCTTTGTAGAGGCATTCTTGACCATTTTGTGCCTCTGCAACTTCAAATCCCAAACGCCCCAGCATCCTGCACAACAAATCGCGATTTAGTTGATTGTCGTCCACGATTAGCACTTTCCGCTTATTGCCCACAAAACCGACCAGCCAGCGTTTTTCCCGCAAAGGAGACACCTCTAAGTAGCGTTTGGCTGCGGGCAATTCTAAATCTAGCCAGAAAGTGCTGCCTTTTCCGAAAGTGCTGTTGACGCGAATTTTGCTGCCCATCAGTTTCGCTAATTTCTGGCTGATCGAGAGTCCGAGACCCGTACCTTCAACAAAGGTATTGCCTCCTACTTGGTGGAACGGCAAAAATATTTCTTCTAACTTGCTTTTGTCTATTCCTGTCCCGGTATCCTCGACTTGAAATCGGATTTTTAAAGCGTGTTTAGCTGCGATCGCATTGTGGGAAAAGCGCAGATAATTTTCTTTGAGTTCAGAACTCAAAAGCGAGAATTCGTATGTTTCTCCTTGTCTGCGACTCCAGGCCTCTGTGCCGACATAGCCGACTTTGAAAGTTACTCCGCCGCTGTTAGTAAATTTAACCGCATTGCTGAGTAAATTAATTAGAATTTGGCGCAATCTTTTTTGATCGACTTGGACGCAGGTGGGCAGGGGCGATACTTGTTCGTAATTGAAACAAATTCCTTTTTGATCTGCCCGCATCTGAAACAGATCCGCAATATTTTTCGTAAAATTTAGAAAATTTAACTCTTCCGGGTAGAGTTCCATTTTTCTAGCTTCGATTTTAGAAAGGTCTAAAACATCGTTGATTAACATCAGCAGGTGTTGACCGCAATGTTGAATATTGCTGAGACTTTCTTGTTGATCGCAGCTTAAGTCTCTGTCGGTTTTGAGGATTTGAGCGTAACCTAAAACCCCGTTTAAAGGCGTGCGGAGTTCGTGGCTCATGTTGGCGAGAAATTCGCTTTTGGCGCGGTTGGCGGTTTCGGCGGCTTCTTTAGCTAATTGTAGGGCTGCTTCTGCTTGTTTGCGATCGGCTATTTCGGTTTGTGCTTGTTGAAATAGTGTTGATTGCTGGATCGCGATCGCCAATTGCACGCACAATTGCCGCAGGGATTCTATTTCTGAGGAATCCCAGACACGGGGGCCGCTGCAATCGTGGGCGATCAGCAGTCCCCAAAGTTGATTTTCTGCGGTGGATTGGGCAGGGTAAATGCTTTCTCGTGCTTGTAAAATCGGCACTACTAAGTTAGCTCTCACTTCAAAACTTTCGAGAATTTTAATGTAGCATTCGCTCAGATTTTCACCATAAATATCTTCGATAGCTCGAATACAGCCTTGCTGGTAAATAGCAACAAATTTATCTTTAAAACAGAGGTCAAAATTGTTAAAACCTCGGAGCGAAATTCGATTCTTTGCCACGGATTCGACAACTACAGTGCCGCTCCAGTCGGGATTAAAGCGGTAAATAACTGTGCGGTCTGTTTGCAATAATTGCCGCACTTGATCGACAGCAGCGGTGAGGACTTCTTCTAAATTGAGGGAGGAGCGAATGCGATCGAGCATGGCAACTACCAGGCGTTCTCGCCTTAATTGCTTTAGCAGCGCCATCTCAGCTTGTTTGCGGTCTGTGATGTCGGTAATTACTCCCACAAACCCGATTAAATTATCAGTTTCATCTTTAATACAGTCAGCGCGAAATAAGGTTGTTACCAGTTCCTTGCTTTTAGTTTTGATTTTGAGTTCGCCTTGCCAAGATTTGCCTTTACGAATCGTTTTAAACATTTCTTGCAGCACTGAATTTTGCGGATAAATTGCCGTTGCTCCACCCGCTGCGTTCAGTTCTTCTGCTGTGTAGCCGTACTGCACAATAAAGGCTTGATTGTGGTAGATCGATCGCCCTGTCAAGTCAGCAATGCCGATCGCATCACTGGTGCTTTCTACGGCTTGAGTCACCCGCAGTAGGTCTAATTCAGCTTGTTTGCGATCGCTAATATCAGTAATGCTGCCGATATAGCCTTTAACTTCCTGCTTGTCTCCGATTTCGGCGATCGCCTGACCGATCGCCCAAATTACCCGACCGTCTGGATGCTGAAAGCGGTATTCTGATTTAAAAGGAATTTTGTTAATAACTGCTCCATACCATTCATTTTTCACCCGCTCGGCATCATCAGGATGTACGGCATTCATCCAGCCTATTTCGGCTGCTAATTCTGGATCTAATCCCGTGATTTCGCTCCACCGCTGATTCACATAAAGACAATTACCAAACTGATCGCTGTGAAATATGCAAACCGGCGATGCTTCTGCCAAAGTTTGATAGCGGCGCTGGCTCGATAGCAGTTCTGATTCTGCTTGTTTTCTTTTGGTAATATCGCGAAAGATCGAAATTATCTCACCCCCTGCAAGCATTGTCAGCGACAATTCTTGAGGAAACTTAGTACCATCGCGCCGCTGACCGATTGTTTCTATATTGCAGTAGCCTTTCTCCTGAAGTACCGGGATTATTTCACCTTCAAGATATTGAATTTCTGCTGGACTGTAGAGCATTTTCCATTTCTTTCCATACAGTTCGCTAGCACTAGCCAATCCGTACATTTTTAGATAAGCTTCGTTTGAATAAATACATTCTTTCCGAGCGTTAAAAATAGCGATGCCGTCATAAGCAGCACCCATAGCAATTGCTTGCCGCTGAAGTTCCGACTCAGCTTTTTTGCGAGAAGTAATATCGCGAGCCACTGCATAAATTAAACCTTCTTCACTAAAGGGCGATGCCGTCCACAGCAACCATTTGTAGGAACCGTCTTGGCAAAGATAGCGGTTTTCAAAGTAGATAATGGACGTACCGGCGATTAGTTTTGCCATTTCGGCTGAGGTGGCTGCTCGATCGTCTGGATGAACAAATTCGATGAATGGTTTGGCGAGCAGTTCGGCACTGCTGTAGCGCAGAGCATTTGACCAAGCAGAGTTTAATCGTTTAAAATAGCCGTCGAAACCAGCAATGCAAAGCAAGTCTAAGGAAATAGTAAAAAAGCGATCGCGCTCAGCCTGTGCCTGCTTTAACTCAGTGATATCCATCACTAAACCGTCCCAGAGAATATCGCCTGTGCTCCCAGATTTACTCTCATTGGTGAGCCTTTCCGGTCTGGATGCTCCTTGCAGCCACTTAACTTTTCCGGATGGCATAATCTGCCGCCACTGCT
Organism: Microcoleus sp. CAWBG58; assembly: GCF_020883045.1. NCBI lineage: Bacteria > Bacillati > Cyanobacteriota > Cyanophyceae > Oscillatoriales > Microcoleaceae > Microcoleus > Microcoleus sp. CAWBG58. Next base: position 12,610 of record NZ_JAHRFA010000018.1, read on the forward strand.
GCTGCCAAGGTTCCAGCGTAGCGGCTGAAGTTGCGATCGATGCTTCTAAATCTAAGCGATCGTCTGCATGAATTCCGCTGAAAATCAATTCTGCATTTTGCTCTATTACTTCCGCCTCTAATTCGTAAACTTCGCGACTACCAGAAGAGACATAGGGAAAAGATCTTTCTCCAGTTTCTGAAGAGCGGAATTGATAAATTACTCCGGGCAGGTTAGCCACGAGTTTTTGAAATCGAGCTTCGCTTTGTTCGAGATCTCTTTGCTGCCGTCTGTATTCGGTAAAATCTCTGATTGTGCCAACTATTACTTTACTGTTATCAGCTCTTTTAAAAACGCTTTTTTTGGTGGAAATTATCCATTCTTTCCCCGCAGTGTCGGTAAATTTATCTTCTGTTTCTAAAGAGATATTATTTATCAATAATTCTTCATCTTTCCTGCAAAAAAGATCTGCTTGTGATTTCGCAAAAAAGTCATATTCTGATTTACCGATTAGTTCTTGTCGAGATTTTCCTATTAACTGACAAAAAGCATCATTTAATACGATCCAGCGGTGCTGGTCATCTTTAACAAAAATTGGATCTGGGGTCGCATTTAGAGTGTGGTTTAAAAATTCTTCAGATGCTTTCAGTTGTGCTTCGTAGCGGTAGCGATCGCTCACATCCAGCACCACTTCAATTATCCGGTCGATTGAGCCATCTATACCGCGGATGCAGCGCAGCGAAACTCGCGTGTAAACTATTTCGCCATCTTTTCTCAACCACCTTTTATCTGAGATGTAACCGTCGCTTTTACCTGCTAACATCTGAGATAATTTTTCAAAATTAGCCTCAAAATCTTCTGGATGAGTCAACTCCAGGCAATGCTTGTGCAAGAGTTCGCCGCGCTCGTATAAGAGCAAATCGCACAGTGCATCGTTAACTTCAATCCAATTGCAATTTTGGGCAATTGCGGGGTCAATAATTGGAGCGACGATGGCAATTCCGATCAGGGAATTTTCAACCACCGAGCGATATTTTTCTTCGCTTTTTCGCAAAGCATCTTGACTATTCTGGCGTTCTATGGCGTAACGGAGCGATCGCATTAACAGTTCGCCGTCGATTTTTCTTTTGACTAAATAATCCTGTACGCCCACCGAAATCAACCGCAGGGCAAGCTCTTCGTCGTTTTGGGCGGTCAAAACTACGATCGGCACATTTACCCCGTACTCTTGTATCCGAGCCACCGTCTCGATGCCCTGACTGTCTGGTAGTGAAAGATCTAATAAAATTATGTCAAAACTTTCTTGATTTAATCGCTGCTGCGCTTCACTGAGGCGCTCTACCTTCGTCAGCAATATATACTGCCGTTCGCTAATTCCCGAGAGCAAATCTTCAATAAGCTCAGCTTCCTGAGGGTTGTCTTCTACTAACAGAACCTTCAAGCACGTAGGAGGTACAGCTAAGTTAAAAACGGCGTTCATAATATTTGTTGATTAGATTTTTTTTCAAGTTAACTTGAATTTTATTGTTGATTTCCGGAGGAGTCATCGAATTACACATACACATACATCGGCGATCGGAATGCGGTGAGTGAGCGCTGCAAAAATTGTGTTTAAGAATTATAATTTTATCACGAACTGACTCGGCTGTCAACGCAAAATATGTTTTATTCTAACCTGCAATTTAACTGCTACCTTCTAGCTTCCGCCTGGAAATATAGGATTTAATTCAGATTCTCCTGCCATCTAGCTCCTACATATAGGCGAGTCTCAAAAAGATGAGGTACTCATAGGCATAGGCATAGGCATAGGCATCGGGCATAGAGCATAGAGCATCGGGCATCGGGCATCGGGCATCGGGAAGACCTCACTTTTTTGAAAACCGCTATATAGTCTTTCGAGCGAAAGATGAGGTACAAATTTGATTTGAGATTTGAGATTAGGAGATTCTAGGATGCGAGAATTTGGGCATTCAGGGATTGCGGAATAGTTGATGAATTGGTGAATACCCAGTCTTTGGGAGAACCGCTATAAGTGTCTGGTTGCTGTCTAGACTAAGGGAGAGTAAAATGAAAAGTTGAACCTTGACCCGGTTCCGACTTCACCCACATAGATCCACCGTGACGTTCCACAATCTTTTGACAAATTGCTAAACCAATACCTGTCCCAGAATATTCTCTTTGAGTGTGCAAGCGCTGGAAAATTTGAAAGATGCGTTCTTGATGCTGTGGAGCAATCCCAATCCCATTATCCGACACAGAAAACAACCAGTTTTCCTCATTTTTGGAAGCGGTAATATGAATCGTAGGCGGTGCATCGTGGCGATATTTAATTGCATTCCCGATTAAATTTTGAAAAAGCTGTACCAGTTGAGAAATATCCCCCATTATCTCTGGTAATTCACTGTAGGTGACAACTGCTTCAGCGTTGCGGATAGCCCCTTGCAAGTTGGCAATTGCTTGCTGGACTGCATGATTGCAATCTGCCAATTGAAAGGGTTTTTGACTGCGACCAACTCGCGAATATTCGAGCAAATCGTCAATTAAAGTTTGCATTCTCGTGCAGCCCTGAACAATATTGCTGATAAACTTAATAGCTTGGCTGTCGAGTTGGTCTTTGTAGCGTTTTTCTAAAAGTTGAGCGTAGCTGGCAATAGTTGCTAAAGGCGCTTGTAAGTCGTGAGAAGCGACATAAGCAAATTGTTCTAGTTCGGCATTCGATCGCGCCAATTCTTGGTTAGATTTTAAGAGGGCAGATTCAGCGCGCTTGCGGTTCGATATCTCTTGTTGGAGGAGCAAGTTTTGCTCTTGGAGGGCTTTTTCAACGGCGAGGCGGTTGCTAATTTCTTGTTGTAAAATCTGGTTTTTTTCGTAAAGAGTTTTTTCAACGGCTAAACGGCTGGTAATTTCCTCTAGAAGCAGCACATTTTGTTCTTTTAGCTGCTTTTGTAGATTTCGCAGGGTAAGGTGACTTTCGATGCGGGCGAGCACTTCTTCAAATTGAAATGGCTTGCTGATGTAGTCAACTGCTCCTACGGCAAATGCGTTTACTTTGTCGAAGACTTCATCTTTAGCACTGATGAAGATTACGGGAATTTCGCGAGTTTTAGGTTCAGATTTCAGATGCTGACACACTTCGTAGCCGTTCATTTCCGGCATCATGATGTCGAGTAAAATCAAATCGGGTGGATTGGAATTGCAGGCTCTCAAAGCCATTTGGCCGTTAATTACGCAGCGGGGGGCGTACCCCCGATGAGTCAACATTGTAGATAACAGGCGCAGATTTTCTGGGGTATCGTCTACTACTAAAATGTTTCCTAATGGCGTCTCTGGTTGCTGATTGTTCATTGAGTGTTTTCCCAAAAATGAATGAATAAGGAAGTTCGACAACGGATTATGTAACAGAAGATGTAATAGATGGAATAAGGCTTAGTTATAGCCTTTCGAGGGAAAGTTGAGGTATATAGGGAATAGGGCATCGGGTATAGGGCATCGGGTATAGGGCATACCTCACTTTTTCGAGAACTGCTATATGTAGGAGAGAAGTCAGAATCAATACAAGCAAGGATTTCGTTAATTAATAAAATCCTAACCGTTAGGTGCGGTTCGGATTTTTTATTTCGCAATTAAAAACAGACTGGGTTCTAGGAGGAATATTAGAGGAATAGAAGTAGGAATCATCTCAGGAATAGAATTTTCGATCATTGGTTTGTGCGATTTTTTGGATATTGTTTGTTTGCCATAAAGAATGGGTTTAAATCCTCTCCCTTTTGGAATAAATTAAAATCAGACTATTCATTACTCCAATCCTCGGACTTAAGGGTAGAGGTTGGCCTCAGGCGGTAAACTGTCAACTAAGAGGGCGGGTACTCTTGGCACCGCCCTTACTATTGTTAACTGTCAACTGAAGGAACAATCTTTAAACCGCCAGCAATAGAGTCAGAGCGTTATTGTACCAAGTCAATCCTTTATCTAAAACCTTAAAGCCAGCTACTTTACACATAGATTCTAAAGCAGAAGCTGTGGGCAGCCACCACCAAGGGCCAAAATCGTTGATGTCAAAAACTGCTTTATCAATTACTCCGAGAATTGGTGTGCCGTAGGTGTACTGCTGCCAGTAAGCTGTTAGGATAGCTCGTTCTGCTTCGCCCAAAGCGGGAATGAAGATTACCCCAGAAGCTGGAATTTCGTAGCGTCCCCGCTCGTTTTCTATAAGTTCTTGGGTAATTGCTGAAGTTAAGATTAAATACTGCCTTGTTATTTGACGCAAGCTCATTAAAATTTGCAAAGGGTGGGGGTGGTGGTACAAAACTCCTGCACAGTGGACGACATCGTAAGGCTCGCCAATTTCTGCAAGCTGAATCTGAGTTATATCTTGACTGATACAATTATAATTAGCAATATTTAAACTTGCCATGCGATCGCGAAAATCATCCCAAATATGTGCGGATGCGGGGGTGACATCAATCATTGTCAGAGCAACTGCACCGTATTTGCTGGCTATGGATACTTTTTCGTTGACTGTTCCCCACAATCCCCCAACTTCTGCAAAAGTGCGATTTTTGACGACTCGGGCAATGTAGCGATCGCGAATATCGTCATTTTCCAACTCTGATAATATACTGCGATCGCCCGTAGAGTCATTTTTCTGCAAAATCTCCGCCAATTTAGCGGATATTGCGGCATCTTGAGGCCGAATTTCCAACGCCATCAAGTACAAGACTGTAGCTGCGTCGGGGCGATCGCTCTCGGCAAACTTTTGGGCTGTTTCGCAGTAAAATTCAGGAGCGTGCAGCGGTTGCAATTCGTGGTGATAGTAACTGGTTGCCGGATCCAAACTTGAGGGCACTCTTTTGATGAGAGCATCACCTAACTTGGCGTAAATGTTGGGGAGATCCGGTTCGATTTGCACCGCGCAAAGGTAAGCAGAAACAGCTTCGTTCCAGTTGTGGATTTCAGTCAAAGCATCGCCTAAATTATAATAAGACCAAGAAAAATTGGGGTTGAGTTCAATAGCGCGCTGATAAGCGGTAGCTGCTGCTTTCCACTGCTGGGTTTTTAACAGCGGTTCTCCTAAATTGTGGTAAGTCCAAGAAAAGTCTCGATTGAGTTCGATCGCCTGTTGGTAGGCGGAGATTGCGGCCAGCCAATCCTGGAGTTTAACTAAAGTTAAGGCTAAATTATAATGAGACCAAAAAAAATCGGCATTCAGGGCGATCGCCCGCTGGTAAGCTGTCGCGGCTTCCGACCATTTTTCTAATTGAAAAAGTGTATCTCCCAACTTGTGACAAGAACCAGAAAAATTCTGGTCTAAGTCCACAGCTTTCTGATATGCGGCGGCCGAATCCGACCATTTTTCTAATTTGCTGTAAGCTTCGCCGAGGCTGTAGTAAGACCAAGAATAATCTGGGTCAATTGCCACAGCCGTGCGGTAGGCAATAATAGCTTCTTGCCATTGTTCTAATTCGAGTAGAACCTTGCCTAAATTGTAGTAAGACCAAAAAGAATTGAGATTCAATTCAATACTTTCGCGGTAGGAAGCTTCGGCTTCGCGCCAGAGTCCGTTGGCTTGCAAAACATTGCCTAATTTGTAATGAAACTCCGAAATATCCGGTTGCAGCTTGATAGCTTTGCGGTAGTTGACAATAGCTTCGTCCCACTGTTTTAGGCTGCTAGCGGCTTCGGCTAATTTGGTGTAAGCTTCACAACAACTAGAGTTTAAATAAATAGTGCGGTGGTAGCAAACTAGAGCTTTTTCTGGCTTGTTTTGCGCCAACAAGGTATTGCCCAAATCTAGATATTCTTCCGGTATGTCGATAGGTTGCACCAGGAGTGATTGATACCAACAGTCGGCTGCTTGCTGAGGTTGACCGATTTCGGTAAATATCCGGCTCAAATTGCGGTAAAATCCTGCAAAGTCTGGTTGCAGGGCGATCGCTTTTTGGTAACAGTCGATCGCCTCTTGCCATTGTTGCAAATTAGCGCAGAGGGTGCCGAGGTTAGCAAATGCTTCGGCAAAATCCGGTTTGTGGGCGATCGCAACTTTATACCAATACCGCGCGTCTTCTAGCTTACCCTGAGCTTGTAGCGCCTTTCCTAGGGTTTTGCAAGTCTCGGCGGAATCGGGGTGGGATTCGAGAATTTGGTGGCAAAGTGCGATCGTCCGATCGAACTTCCCTAAAGCTAAATATATTTCTGCCTGTTGTTGCCAATCAACCGCTGCTGTTTCAGAGTTCACTTTTAACGTTCCTGTTTAGTAATAATTCCTGGTGTAATTGTAGGGCAAAACCTCTCTGATATCCTCCAAATCGTGCACCGACATCGACCTACCTGTAAATACCGAGTACCTGGATGCCATTTATGCGATCCTCTTCGAGGGCTGCGCTAACGAACTTTAAGTTAATTTGTACGCAAGTCGAGCAAACACATATTTCGATTAAACTAAGATAGCAACCAGTTAAGCAAATCCACCTAATAAAACTCAAAACATGGCTCGCCCTCAAGCTTGTTGTGTATATCTTTTTCCCTCTTCCCTCTTCCCTCTTCCCTCTTCCCTCTACTTAACAACCGGGTAAACAATGTCAGCAGCCACACGCACACCGCAAGTCAGCGTAATTATAGCAGCATACAACGGATCTCGATACATCGTCCAAGCAGTAGAAAGCGTGTTGTGCCAAACTTTTACAGATTTAGAAATTATCGTTGTAGACGACGGTTCGACAGACGAGACACATCAGGTATTGCAGCCTTATTTTGACCGAATTCGCTACGTATATCAACAAAATGCCGGAGTAGCAGCAGCCCGCAATCGAGGAATTCAAGAAGCCAAAGGCGAATTCATCGCTTTTTTAGATCAAGATGACTTCTTTTGGCCCGATAAATTAGCAGCACAAATATCCCTATTTCGCCAGCAACCATCCTTAGGCATAGTTAACAGCGGCTGGCGCATTGTCAACCAGCAAGGCGAGAAAATTTCCGATATCAAAGCTTGGGAATACTTCCCCAAATTGAACTTAGAAACTTGGATAGTACAAATGCCCGTACTTCCCAGTGCCATGATGTTTTCACGCCAGTGGCTGGAACTTGCAGGCGGATTTAATTCAGAATTTGATTCAGTAGACGATTCAGATTTAGTCCTGCGTTTAGCCCTCTTGGGTTGCCAAGCAGCATGGCTGCCTCAAGTGACAGTATCCTACCGCCAGCACGATCAAAATGTATCCATAAAAAAAGCTCTCAAACAAGCCAATCTTTTTATTACCTTAAAACAGCAATTTTTCGCCAAACCAGATTTACCGCAGCACATCCGCGAATTAGAAAATCCGGCTTTTTACGAAGCATTGACTTGGATGGCTTGGCAATTGTACTATAGTAACCATCCAGTAGAGGCGGTTAAATTTTTCCAAAAATCTATCCAGTACAGTCCTTATCCTCTAAGGCCAACAGTCACAGATTGGCAGAAGCGTCTGAGTGCGATCGCTCAAACTTACGGAGTTATCATCGATTTTCAATCATTAAGAAACTTACCAGAATGGAAAAAAATAATGGCTAGCATATCTACCTCAAAAACACCGCGAGTCAGCGTAATCATCCCGGCATACAACTGCGAACGCTACATTGCTAGAGCTGTGGAGAGCGCTGTAAATCAAACTTACGAAAACTGGGAAATCATCGTCGTAGATGACGGTTCTACAGACAATACGAGGCAAACTTTAGAGCCGTACCGCGATGTAATTCAGTACGTATATCAAGAAAATCAAGGAGCAGCAAAAGCTCGAAATCGCGCTTGCGAACTTGCCAAAGGAGAATTTTTGGCCTTTCTGGATGCCGACGACTTTTTCCTGCCAGAAAAACTCGCCAAACAAATTGCTTGTTTTGAAGCTGACCCCTCTTTAGGGATGGTACAAAACGGCTGGTTGATGGTTGATGAAACCGGAAAAGACATCTACCCAGTCATGCCTTGGGAAGATACACCCAACTTAGATTTAGAAAGCTTTGTCCTGCACAAAAGCGTGCGTCCCAGTGCAATGATGGTGCGGCGCGAGTGGTGGGAACGTCTGGGCGGTTTTGACCATCGCTTTCCGCCAACAGAAGATTTAGATTTTGCTTTGCGTTTGGGTTTAAAAGGCTGCAAATGTGCGTGGTTAAAAGAGATATTAACCTGCTACCGCCAGCACGATAGCAATCTCATGTCCGGCGGGGAAAAAGTGATGAAAAGCATGGAAATTGTAATGGAGCAATTCTTCACCCAACCCAATTTGCCCGATCGCATACGCCAATTACACAAGGCAGAACGCTACAAGTCTTTAGTGTGGATAGCGTGGCGGATGTACCACGATGGATATTTGCCAGAGATGGTCGAGTGTTTGAAAAAATCTCTCTACTATACTCCTTATAATGGCACAGAAACAGTTTTTAAATGGTTGGAAACTTTTAGAGTTTCTTCGGAAAAATACACGAACAACTTTGATGCCTATGCCTTAACCAATTTAAAAGAATGGCAAGACATGGTGGCGGAGGCAGTCAACAATACCTATCAACTTAAATTAGAACCCAGTTCAATTGGCCGCAAACTTGCACCGCACGTACTCGTCTACGCAGAAGACCACGGAATCGGCGGTTTGGCGCAGTTTAACCACTCGCTGCTTTGCAAATTAGCAGGCGACGGCTACCGAGTTACTAGCGTGCAAACTCAAGCTTCTAATCCTTTAATTACTGAACAACAACAACTAGGTATCGAGCATATTTGGCTGGAGTTCGATACGATGAGGGAGTTTTTGCGAATTGCCTACAATTGTAGCGATGCTGAAAGAATTTACGCGGAAGCTAAACCGGATTTAATTATATTTAGCGATGGCTGGCCGATGGCAAATTTTGCTGCGAAACAAGTTGCACTCAAACAGAACATACCTTATGTAATTACTCTCGGTTATATCGATCGCACTTATCAACATTTTAACCGCGGCGATCAAATTCCCTATTTCGATGCAGTCTCCTACCAGTACAACTTGGCTAAATCGGTGATAGCTGTTTCCCACGAGAATTTAAACTTGTTTAAGAGTTTGTTCAAAATGCCTCGGGAATGGGGGAAAGTAATTTATTACGGCAGGCCGAACAATTACTTTGAACCGCCCAATCTCTCAACCCGCCAACGCCTGCGTCAAGAACAAGGGATTCCCGAAGAGGCTGTGGTTTGTTTCACGGCGGCGAGACTGACTCCAATTAAAGGATATCAGTATCAATTGCAGGCGATCGCCAAACTGAAAAATCTCCCAATTTGGCCGCAAATTTACTTTGTTTGGGCGGGCCCCGGTTCCACCACCCACGACAACATGGAACCGGAATTGAGAGCAACTGTCAGCGAATTAGGAGTCACCGAACAAGTTAAATTTATCGGCCAGCGGTGGGATGTTGCCGATTGGTTGGATGCCAGCGACATCTTTATTTTATCATCCAAAGCAGAGGGAATGCCCCTAGCAGTGATGGAAGCAATGGCGAAGGGATTGCCCGTAATTGCCACAGCAGTCAGCGGTATTCCCGAAGAGTTGGGAGATAGCGGAAAGTTAATTGCGGATCCGACAATAGATTCGCAACAGACTGTACAAGAGTTAGCCGAAACGGTAGAATTATGGGCCCAAAATCCCGAATTGCGGAGGCTGGCAGGACAAGCTTGCAAACAGCGGGCCGAAGAGCTTTTCAAGGAAGAACGGATGCTGTTAGAATACTCAGAAATTGTCACCGAAGTCTTGTCTGCTAGTGGGAATCGAGACCAATTTGCGATCGCCCCCAAAGTCCAAAAGCAGATCGAAAAAGTTGACAGTATGCTCCATTACTATTATCTAGTATGGCAGGCTTGGCAAGCTTGGGAGCGCGGGGATATGTCCGGGATGGTGGAGAAGTTGCAGTCAGCTTGGAAATGCACGCCATTGTTGACAAGCGAAACTATCTTGAGTTGGATTGTAAATTTTGTTGCCTTATCTTCAGAGAAAGGGAGTCAACTCGATACTTGCGCCCTGATTAATTCCGCAGCTTGGCAAGAATTGATGGAATTAGTACAGGGTTTTGAACTTGCCTCGCCTGTTCGTTAAAATTCAAGGTACTAAGATTAGTTCGTAGTGCGGACTTCAGTCCGCAGCTTTTCAGCTTTTTGCGGACTGAAGTCCGCACTACTAACCTTTGTTGTTATTGAAGTCTTTTTCTATTTGCCACCACATACAATATGCAATTCACCTTCAATTTCAAACCAATTAATAAGCTGCTGCCAATTTGCCTAGCTTTAGTAACAATCATGTTAATCGCGTATTTTGGTCAGCAGCCAACGATCGCCCAAATGCGATCGCACGTCACAGTCGATTTTGGACGACCAGCCACCGGTATCACCTCCATGAGCGGCTTCTTGCACGGAATCGACCCCAGCAAACCCCCGGATAGCTCTGTCAAGCCCTTGCAGCCCAAGCTGTGGCGTGTGGGAAGACTCGATGTGTACGATCGAGTAATCGCCAGCGGAGCCGAATTTCAACTATTAGTTAGCGACCTCTGGGGCTACGGTAGCAATCCCAAAGGCTGGCCCTATCAAAATTACCCCGCGTGGGAAGCATTCATCCGACAGTTAGCGCAACAAAATAAAGGCAAAAAAATTATTTGGGATATCTGGAACGAACCAGACTTAGTAAATCCATTTTGGAAGGGCAGCAGAGAACAATTTTTTGAAACTTACAAAAGAGCTTACAAAATCTTGCGGGAAGAATTGGGCCCGTCAGTGATGATTGGCGGGCCGAGCATCAGCACTTACAACAAAGAATATCTCGCGGCTTTTTTGGATTACTGCAAAGCGAATAAACTGGAAGTAAATTTCCTGGCTTGGCACGAACTCAATGATACCATAATTTCATTTGTAGACGATCACGTATTTGATGCTAAACGCAATTATCAACAAAGTGCATTTTACAAGGAACTGAAAATGCAAAAGATTTATGTCAACGAAATTGTCGGAGAATTAGCGCAGTACCAGCCTGGGGAAATTTTAGGTTATTTGTCTAACTTGGAGTATGCAAGAGCGGATGGTGCTTGCAGAGCCTGTTGGGATACAACCGTAGGTAAAAAAGTTAGTAATTGCTTCAACAATACCCTGACTGGGATGGTTGTACCGAATACTTTTGAGCCGAGGGCTGCTTGGTGGACTTACAAAGCTTATGCTGATGGAGTAAATTCGCGGGTGCTTAGCCAGTCAGATCGCGATCGCCTTGTGGCCTTAGCTAGCAAGTCAAATCCCGAAGGTAAAGCACAGGTACTTTTAGGTTATTTCGATCGCAATTATTCCTCAGCCACAACCGTTACCTTGAATCTTCTGAATTTGCAGCAGCTTGGGATTAAAAGCGGTCAAAAAGTTACTCTCAAATTAGAGAAAATTCCTAACAATCTCGAAGCCGCCGTGCAAAAGCTGGTCACAGTTAAAGAAGAAAGTGTTTCGGTTACTGGCAATAACTTGACTTATATTGTTCCTAATGTCAATGTACATGAAGGTTATTTGTTAACTATCAAGCCCTAAATCCCCCCTAGCCCCCCTTAAAAAAGGGGGGGACAAGAACGTTCTCAAAGTCTCCCTTCTTTCACTGTTTCTCCGGCTCTGCCTGGTAACGAGTAGCGAGTAGAACAGAAGTATTCTCAAAGTCCCCCGACCTAAGGGGGATTTAGGGGGATCTGGCCTTGGCGAAAAGTGAGATTTCTCAAATACCTACAAATAGATAGATAGAGTTTATCTGCGATCGGTCAAAGATAGTTGCACAGATTCCAGCCATTCTCTAACTGTTCGATTTTGCGATTGTGGGTCATAGTAACAGCCTAATTCATCGAGGACGAATGTTTCTAAATCTAATTCTGAAATCGGCATTTCTAGCAGTTGAGCGAGTTCTTGCGATGCAGCTTCAATACTTTCGGGGGGTTCGCTGTTCAAGTAGTTGTTGACTGCTTGGCTGGGAGTGTCAGCTTCTAGCGGCCAGTCTTGGTGAAAGTAGGAACTGAAAAATTGGGTTAAATTAGGAAATTGATCGATCATTGGGGATAAGCGGTGAGAATAAAGTATCCGGGAGGTAATTTCTTGCTGCGCTGGAGGACAATTTTTAGGCGAGAGACTGGAGTTGCTTTGGATGAACGGCGGCGCAGGCTAATGCCAATTATTCTGTTGGCGTTGTAGTCGATCGTATAACGATTGCCTCCTTTTTTAACCCAGGAGTCGATCGCACTTTTCTGTTTGTACATTGCTTCCGCAATCGCGGCTTCAGCGATGGAACGGCTAGCAAAGGAAGATGCCGCAGAAATTTCCATTTCTCGTCCGAGTCGCTGTGCTAGTTCTCCTTCTGTTTTACCAACGTGTCTCTCTAAAGTATGCCCTCCTGCGGCTTCGTGAACATCCAATCCGCCGCCCGGTATCTGAGGGACAAAGGCTATGGTGGTTTGTGGTATATTTGAGACCTCCCCTGCAAAAACAGCGCCACCAACAGCGGATGTTGCCGAGTGCAATAAAATTGTAATTGAGGCGATCGCGCAGATTATACCTAAAAATCTTTTTAGGCGATCGAGTTGACTTTTCATTGTTGTTTTTGATGTTCAGTATAGTTGTCTAATGTTTTTGTCTGTTTCCTAGTTTAGCATTAGTGATAGTCCTGGACGCACTGGCTAGAAACCGGGTTTTTTAACGAAAATTATTCGCTCTCACCCACAAATTAGGTGAAAAACCCGGTTTCTTTGAGGTTGATGCGTCCGGGACAGACTGAGTTAGGAATTGCACGCACCATTTAAGTGCGCGATGCACAGTCCGCACCCTACATTGTATTTAGAATAGAATTTTTTTAGGGTTTACAAAGCTTCACTCAATCTGAGAAATTATTAATAATTCTTTGAAAAAATCCCAGATAATTGATGATAGATTAATTGATAAGTTTTCAAAAGGTGAAAAAATGCAAGTAGTCATCCTAGCGGGCGGTCTTGGTACTCGTCTGAGAGAAGAAACAGAATTTCGCCCCAAGCCTTTAGTTGATGTCGGCGGGCGCCCGATTATTTGGCACATCATGAAAATCTACGCCCACTACGGCTTCCAAAACTTCATTGTCTGCTTGGGCTATCGCGGCAACATGATTAAAGAATATTTCCTGAATTATGAAGCCATGAACAATGACTTTACGATATGTCTGGGACGGAAAAATACCATCACTTATCAGCAGGAACATCGCGAACAAAATTTTCATGTAACGCTGGCTGATACTGGTGCAGAAAGCATGACGGGAGGGCGGGTAAAACGGATCGAGAAATATATCGATGGCGAGAATTTCATGGTGACTTATGGTGATGGAGTTGCTGATGTCAATATCGATAAATTGATGGAGTTTCACAAGTCTCACGGTAAGCTGGCAACTGTAACTACATTTCGCCCGATTTCGCGTTTTGGGATTTTGGATGTTGACAGTGAAGGTCAAGTACGAGAATTTGCGGAAAAACCTCAAATAGACGGCTGGATTAGTGTTGGATATATTATATTTAACCGCCGGATATTTGAGTATTTGGGTGGAGATGATTGTGTTTTAGAACAGGAGCCAATGCAACGTTTGGCAGCAGATGGACAGTTGATGGCTTACCGCCATGAAGGATTCTTTTATGCGATGGATACTTATCGGGAATATAAGTATTTAAACGAGATTTGGGATGAAGGTAAGGCTCCTTGGAAAGTTTGGTAGTAAGTGAGTTTTGGGGCGGGCAAAATGCCCGTCCCACAATCATTATAATATACAATAAATATAGCATCGCTCGAAAAGATGAGGTATGTTGTTGGGCTTGAGCCTCCTTAGTCTCAGCGGTTATACAAGCCAGTCATACCTCATCCTTCTGAGAAAGGCTATATAACATCGCTCCCAAATATGAGGTATTAATGTAAATATTTTTTGATGCGATCTCGCTTACTACTATATAATATAAGAGGGCTAAAGCCCAACAACGTACCTCATTTTTTTTGATAATCGGTATATAAAATTAATTATAAAAGATGGATTTTCAAGATATTCTTGATAGCGCGGAAAGTTACCTGAAAGAGTGCGTTGCACCCCGCGCGGAAATTATCGACAGTGACTCGGAAGCGCTGAAAACAGCACTTTTAGGATTGGAAAATCGATCGCTCTTAGCGTTGCGCTTTCCCCAAAAATACGGCGGCGCGGGTATTCCACCGGAGCTTTTTTACCAATATCAGGAATTGACGGCGCGATATTCTGGGGCTTTGTCTTTTCTGCAAACTCAGCACCACAGCGCAACTGCGATGATTGCTGGCAGTGACAATGAAATGCTAAAAGGCAAATACTTGCGCGCGATCGCCCTCCAAGAGTTACGCTTGGGTGTTGGGTTTTCGCATTTGAGGCGATCCTCTTCGAGGGCTTCGCTAACGGGAAATCCGGCAGTCACCGCAACTCCGGTAAAAGATGGCTGTCTGCTGTCGGGGAATGTTCCTTGGATTACTGGTTTTGGCTTGTTTGAAAAGTTTATTGTGGCTGCGGTACTTCCAGACAATCGCGCGGTTTTTGGTTTGCTGCCTTTTGCTAATATGGAACGGGAATCTGGTACAATAGCGGTCAGCGAAATTATGCCGTTAGTCGCGATGAACTCGACTAATACTGTGACTGCAAGTCTCAATAATTGGTTGTTGCACGAATCGGAAATAATTTCGGTTAAAGCTGTCGGTTGGATTGCGGAAAATGACAGCAAAAATATCCTGAATTTTGTGCCGGTTACTTTTGGCTGCATTCGCGCGGGATTGGATGTAATTGCAGCGGCGGCGATAGTTAAAGATTCACCTGCGATCGCAGTGGCTTTCACAAAATTGGAGCAGAAGCTCGATCGGCTAAAACAGCTTTTCCTACAATCTCAACATAGCTCAAAAGCGGAACAATTAGCGCTCCGAGCGGAAGCTATTGATTTGGCGGTGCGGTGCGGGCACGCTGCGGTGGTGGTTTCGGGCGGTGCGGCTAACGGTAGGCTGCACCCGGCTGGAAGAGTTTATCGAGAGGCTTTGGTGTATACTGTTTCCGGGCAAACAAAGGATGTGATGGTAGCTACGCTCGATCGCATTGTCGATTTTTAGGGTGCGTCGGTTAGAGCGATCGACTAATGGCTGATATCCAATCAGGCTGTACCGGAATGATTTAACCACAGAGGGCGCAGAGGACACAGAGAGAGAATAGAGAGATTAATCATTTTTATGAAGAGCAGATTTGATATTACGCACCGTACCATTAATATAACGTGAGTTTTTGTGTCGATGACAAACAACTTTAACTCAAACGGTAACTCAAATAATTTAAAAACGATCGCCTACCGCGACATTATAGACTTAACCCATGCAATTCATCCACAGATTCCCATCTGGCCGGGAGATCCAGCGCCGGAATTTGAAATAGTATCTGAAATAGACAAAAATGGCTATTTCCTGCGAAAATTCTCCATGGGAGAACACAGTGGGACTCATATCAACGCACCGAATACTTTCGATCCAGCAGGTGCGAGTGTTGATAGTTGTGCGCCGCAGTCTCTAGTTTTGCCCGGAATTGCGATCGACCTTCGGGACCAATGTCTTGCCAATCCCGATTACACTTTAACGATAGACGATATATTGAATTGGGAACGCCAGCACAAATTTATTGAACCGGAAAATCTCATTCTATTATATACTGGATGGCAAGCCAAATGGCATGATGGGCGAGCATTTTTCAATCCTGACGAAACCGGAGTTTGCCACTTTCCGGGATTTGGTCGAGCTGCGACTCAATTTTTGCTAGAAGAGCGATCGATCGCGGGAATTGGGATTGACACTCACGGAGTAGATCCGGGACAAGATGCAAGTTTTGCTGTGAATAAAATGGTATTGCAACAGCAACGAATTGTGCTGGAAAATCTGGCAAACCTCCACTTTTTACCTGCGGCAGACTTCACTTTGGCGATCGGAATATTACGCCTTTTGGGAGGTTCCGGTTCGCCCGTATCCGTGTTAGCTTTTGTCGCTTAAGCTGTGGCATATTTGAATTGGATATTTCGGGCCCGCTAAAAGCCTGCCCAGAAGATTTTGATGATTTTTGAAGATTAAAATTTCAATGCTGAGCGTTCTGAATGCGGTAAAATTAGATTGAGAGAAGTCGAGTACGAATAATAAGATTAATGACAGAACTCCCCAACGATCTCAATGATGCGATCGCCCAATCGCGCATTGCCACCGCCGCCGCCCTCTCGGATGGCAAGAATCTCCTGCAAGTCGAATTAGTCTTTCCCGAAATCGCCCTGCAAGCACAATCTATCACCCAACAATTCCTACCAGAATTTGAGGAAAGCCACTCCGGGATGAAAGTCTTTTTTCCCGATGCTGGTGCAGCCGCCCTCGCCCGCCGCGATTGGGGAGAAGTACCTTTTAAAATAAGTGATTTGGGCAGCAGCCGCACTCCAGTTGAAGATAATATAGCACCGGAAGATGAACTGTTTTTGCTGGTGAATCCGGCGGCGGTAGAGGTGTCGCAAGTTGAAAAACTTTATATAGCTGCGGCGGGCCGCCCTGTGATCTTGCTCAACCCGCGCCTCGAAGATGTTGCTACTATAGGTATAGGGTATGCAGGCCGTCAGTTGCGCGATCGATTCCTGAGCAAAATCGAATCCTGCTACTACATCAGACCGCTAGATACGGCGGCTTTATTCCGCTGCTATCCACAACCGTGGCAAGTCTGGCTGGAAATAAAGGACGAATACCAATTAATTTCGGAAACTGCCCAAAAACCTGTGGGAGACGATTTAGAAAGGATTTTAGCGAAAGCTATGGGAATCGCCGATCCGGATTCGACTGCACCGGCAAAACCGCTAAAAAAGAAAGGTTTTTTAGCAGAAATGCAGACTTTTCTCAAGGCTTTGACTCAATAGCATTGTAGAGTGCGTTAGCTAGAGTTATCTTCGATTTGCTCGATCGACTGATGGCTGCCGCATTCTACACCGTCAAATCATTGTTGAGTCAATCTAAAATCGACTGATACCAATTTAATGGGTCGTTGCACATATCCGGATCCCCCTAAATCCCCCTTAAGAAGGGGGACTTTGACTAACTCTTGTCCCCCCCTTATTAAGGGGGGTTAGGGGGGATCGGAATTCTATGTCGCTTCACAGAAAAATGGTATGACTCGGTAGTAGTAATTGCCACAGGACAATTAACAGCGGTTATCAATATCTCTGAAAGATTCACAGGAGAAGGCACTCCCGTGTTTCTAGGGTATCTTTGTACTTCACCGAATAGCAGGGGTTTGAAGCCCCAGCATCAAGGCAGATTGCGATCGGAACGGAGTTTAAATCTCGGTTCTTATCACTTCGCTGTCAACTGTCAACTGTCAACTGTCAACTGTTTAACTATACCAAAAGCTGGGATAACTTCTCAGTGTTGCGATCTGTAACTACGCAAACAAAATTAGGGAACTTTACAAAAAATTTATAAAAGCAGTATAATGGGTGACACCCCTCCTAAGCAAAAGATCGGAGGAAATAGCAGCTAAATCAGATGCTATAGGCTAGTAATTAAGGTTTCGAGTCAGTAAAGCGGATAAACACAGTGGAGCACCGGCGCATTGTTATTGGGGACGTACACGGGCATTACGATGGATTAATGCTTTTGCTAGAGGCACTCGCCCCGAGCTCGGACGATCGCGTATATTTTTTAGGAGACTTAATCGATCGCGGGCCGAAAAGCGCTCAGGTATTAGATTTTGTGCAGCAAAGCCCCTATCAAACGCTGCTGGGAAACCACGAACAACTGATGTTAGATGCTTTGTCGGGGCCCTCGGTAGATATGCGGGCGTGGCAATCTTGGCTGTACAGCGGTGGGGATGCGACTGTCGCCAGTTACAAGGATACGGGGATGATGCCGTACAAACACTTAGACTGGTTGCGATCGCTCCCAACGCATTTAGACTTAGGGGATATCTGGCTGGTGCACGCGGGCGTCCATCCTACCATGCCAATTGACAAACAGTCGATCGAACAATTGTGCTGGATTCGCAAGGAATTTCATGCGATGCCGAAACCGTTTTTTCCCGATAAATTAATTATTACCGGTCACACGATCACGTTTACCTTTGAGGGAGTGAGGCCTGGGGAATTAGTCAGGGGCCAAGGGTGGCTGGATATTGACACGGGGGCTTATCATCCAAAAAGTGGCTGGCTGACTGGATTTGACTTGAGTTATCGCAGAGTTTATCAGGTAAATGTGTTTAACAATCAAGTCCGAATTTTGCCGTTTGATGAAGTTGTCAGACAATTGAAGCCGCAGATTCCACTTCCAAAAGCTCAGTCGAAAGTTCAGTTGAACTCTGTTGTTCAACAGGAAGCTTAAATCCAAACGAAGTTTTTGGAAAAGCTTGACAATCTCTTCTTGAGTCTCTATTGTTTGTAGTAGTGGAAAGCAAGAGTTTTCACGCGGAACTTTGAAAATTGAATAGATTGTGCGATCGCCTGCGGTTGGTTTCATAACTGCAAGCGATTTTAATCTAGATGCGCGATCGGCTGCGGTAGGTTTCATTGCCGCAACTGATTTCGACGCACCTAGGGCGATCGGCGAAACCCTGATTCTTTCGTTGAGGTGCGTCGATCGTTTTTGTAGTCTGGGTTTGGGCGTTTTCAATCCTATGCTTGTTGAAGATGACCCCCCATCTATTGAGAGTGAAAAAACGGTGCGTCGATTTGGCGTCTGGAACGCTTTCTGGGTAAGGGTTTGTAGCCGAACTCTTTCCCAAACGACTTCCCCGCAAGGGGATTGAAACAAAACAATAGGATGCATGGAAATAATCTCCAAAACTCTTTGCCAAACGACTTCCCCGCAAGGGGATTGAAACTCTCTTTTGACTATTCCGTTCGAGCATGCCTTAGTTTTCTTTGCCAAACGACTTCCCCGCAAGGGGATTGAAACACTTAACTCAAAACAGACATGTTTTAGAACAAACCTGTCGACTTTGCCAAACGACTTCCCCGCAAGGGGATTGAAACTTTTCAACCTGTTCTGTAACTTCAGCAACGCAGCTAGCAAATTCTTTGCCAAACGACTTCCCCGCAAGGGGATTGAAACACTCGTTTCCGCCGTTGATTTGTGTCACCGGCATAGAAAACTTTGCCAAACGACTTCCCCGCAAGGGGATTGAAACTTAAATACTTCCAACCGTCACTGCCTATGTAGGCAACTTTGCCAAACGACTTCCCCGCAAGGGGATTGAAACTCCATTTCCGGGTCTTGGAAATGAAGTTGGAGAATTTCTCTTTTCCAAACAACTTCCCCGCAAGGGGATTGAAACGAAACAGTGATTGGAGCCGTATTAACAGAACCACCTGTCTTTTCCAAACAACTTCCCCGCAAGGGGATTGAAACAAAAACTGCTGATCTAACTTAAACAATTCGCCTAAAACTTTCCGAAACGACTTCCCCGCAAGGAGATTGAAACACTCCCTGCTTGTCTCGCCCCACATAAGAGCGAAAAATAACTTGCTTTCCGAAACGACTTCCCCGCAAGGGGATTGAAACCAGAGTTGAAACAGCAACGATCAATGTATCGTTTCCCTTTCCGAAACGACTTCCCCGCAAGGGGATTGAAACACTAACTGGAGCTTTTGACTTTCGCTTTCTTCAACTGCTTTCCGAAACGACTTCCCCGCAAGGGGATTGAAACCTTTGTGGATTGTTTTTCAACCCATTTGAGATATTTTTTTCCGAAACGACTTCCCCGCAAGGGGATTGAAACGAAATATCAATCTTTAAACCTAGTTTTTCTTTTAGCTTTCCGAAACGACTTCCCGGCAAGGGGATTGAAACTCAACAGATCCCGGATTTTGGATGGGAGTTCCGGATCCCTTTCCGAAACGACTTCCCCGCAAGGGGATTGAAACTCAAGTTTTTTCAGTGGAACTGGAATTAGATTAGCATAAATTTCCGAAACGACTTCCCCGCAAGGGGATTGAAACAATGAAGGGCATTGCTTTTTTAGCAAAGTTTGTTACTTTCCGAAACGACTTCCCCGCAAGGGGATTGAAACAGTTTGGTGTAATCCTCCACAAACATAAATCCACTTTCCGAAACGACTTCCCCGCAAGGGGATTGAAACATAATGAGGCAATTGCGATCGGTAATTCGAGATTTACCAAAGAAATGGGTCTAAAGCCCCATGCTTATAAGACGGCTTTAATTTTCTTGATTCTATCAGCGAATAACAGTAGTATAATAGAGTAAATAGATAGCCAATAAAAATGAAAGCAAGGTATCAATTCCGTTTCTATCCAACCAACCAACAGCAACAGAGTTTATCTCGGTTATTTGGTTGTGTGCGTGTAGTTTGGAATGATGCTTTAGCCCTTTGCAAACAATCTGAAAAAAAGCCGAAATCAGCAGAGCTTCAAAAAATAGTAATCACCCAAGCAAAACAAACTGAAGAAAGAGCATGGCTGAGTGAGGTTTCATCAATTCCGTTGCAGCAGTCTGTAGCAGACTTGGAAACAGCTTTTAAGAATTTCTTTGAATCCTGCAAGGGAAAAAGAAAAGGACGGAAAGTAGGCTATCCAAGGTTCAAAAAACGCACAAACAGCCAGTCAGCGAGGCTAACTCGCAACGGCTTTTCAATTAAGGGAGATGGGGTTTATCTAGCTAAAATAGGCGTTGTTCAACCAATTTGGTCGAGACAGTTGCCCTCAGATCCTAGTTCTGCAACCATAATCAAAGATTGCGCTAACCGCTATTTCCTTAGTTTTGTTGTAGAAATTAATCCCG
Source organism: Microcoleus sp. CAWBG58 (assembly GCF_020883045.1). Classification (NCBI taxonomy): domain Bacteria; kingdom Bacillati; phylum Cyanobacteriota; class Cyanophyceae; order Oscillatoriales; family Microcoleaceae; genus Microcoleus; species Microcoleus sp. CAWBG58. The sequence goes on from NZ_JAHRFA010000018.1 coordinate 33,392, forward strand.
ATATTGTCGAAGCCAAAAACCACAGCATCGGCATCGATCTGGGTATTAAAACCTTTGCAGTGATGAGTGACGGAACATCAGCCCAAAGTCCAAGCTACAAACAGCTAGACCGAAAAATTCGTAAGCTACAGCGCAAGCTAGCAAGACAGCCCAAGGACTCAAAACGCAGAAATAAAACTCGGATTCAAATAGCCAAACTGCACAACCAAATTGCTGACACTCGCAAAGACTTCCTGCACAAACTGTCAACCAAAATAGTTAACGATAACCAAGTAATTGTTTTGGAAGATTTAAACGTGTTTGGCATGGTCAAAAATCGAAAGCTGTCAAGAGCGATTAGCCAGCAAGGGTGGTATGAATTTAGAGCTTTGTGCGAGGCAAAATCTGAAAAATTTGGCAGAGAGTTTAGGGTAATTAGTCGGTGGGAACCGACAAGTCAAATTTGCTCGGATTGCGGTTTCAGATGGGGGAAATTGGATTTGAAAATCCGATCTGTTCAATGCTTGAATTGCGGCACTGAACATGACAGAGATGAGAATGCAGCAAAGAATATAAACAAAGTCGGGATAGGGCATTTCCACGACTATAAACGGACACAGAGAGAAGATAAGACCACTTGTGGCACATCTCGGTGAAGTGTCAAGAATCCCCGTGCGTTCACGCTGGGGAGTATGTCAATTTCCCAAACGACTTCCCGCAAAGGGATTGAAACAAGAAGCCATTGCCGTTGTAGGTGCGTCAGCTTGAGTTCGATCGCCCTTAATCGCAATTTACCCACAGCTAACGCACTCTTTCAACCAGATTTATTGTTTAACCAACCGCGAAGACGCAAAGGGCGCGAAGTAAGAAAAGAGAAGAAAATAGCCACTAATCGCCGGATCTACGATCGCAACAGCCGACGCATTTCCAACTTATAAGCCGCATTATTCAAACCTTCACCGCTAGCCAGATCCGGATCTATAGCCTGGGAAATCGCAGCAATTCGATCGCTAGTAGCCGGGTGAGTGCTCAAAATACTTGGTGGAGAAGACTTGTTTAGCAACTTTTTCATAAAATCAACCATCCCAGATTGAGCGTAGCCCGATCGCCCCATTGTTTGCAAACCCAACTGATCCGCTTCATACTCAGCTTGACGGCTGTGAGGGCGACGCAAAGCCAATTCCACCCCAATCTGTACCGCCCTAGAACCACTGAGCCCAGTCGCTGAAGCTACACCAGATGCGATCGCCATTTGGCGCATTTGCTTGATCGAATGCCGAGCACTAATATGCCCGATTTCATGGGCGATTACACTTGCTAATTCCGCCTCATTATCCGCCGCCGCCATCAAACCCTTATTCACATAAACAAAACCGCCCATCGTCGCAAAAGCATTAATATTGTTATCGTCAATCACCTGAAAAGTATAAGGAATATCCGGGCGATCGCTTTCTTGGGCCAGCCGCTGACCGATGCGGTTGATGTATGCTGTAGTAGCCCGATCGCGATCGACTCTAAACTCCCTATTTACCAACTGCTGGTTGATTTGTCGGCCAACAGCCACCTCCTGGCGATCGGACATATTCGACAATTGAATAACTTGAATCCCCCGCATAATCAGTTCCGGCAAAGAAAATGCTTGAGTCGGTTGTGGGGAAATTACGCAGATACCCGCAGCCACAATCACCGACAAAAATAGATAAATCCCCCGGCCGCAACTACGCCGACAAGTCAACCAAAAACCTTTTAACATGATTGATACGTGCGAGAAGTTAGATTAATTTTTAGGAAAAACTCAAAAAGTCACTAATACCAATTTAATGTGAATTTGCACATATCTCGATCGCCCTCGCATCTTCTTGATAAGGGGGAGACGAAAGAGAACAATCTTGTCCCCCCCTTATCAAGGGGGGTTAGGGGGGATCCGAATATCCGAATTGTATGCAGCTTCATAAAAAATTGGTATAAATCAGCAGACGAAATATAACGCTGCTTTGTTGCTATTTTAACTTGTTACCAAATTTTAACCACTCTCCCCATCTCCCTATCTCCTCCTGCGGCTATCTCCCGACTCTCCAAGTTCTGCGGATTTTGGGCGATCGGTGTGGTAATATCTTTTGGCTTGTACAGATACTCCTGTCGCTGTTCGTTATATAGGCGATTTATGAAAATTTTGGATTCTCAAGGCCGGTTGTTCGGTAAACTCAGCATTCTAGACGTAGGTGCAGCATTGATTGTGCTGCTGGTGGCAGTCGGCATCTTCTTTTTTCCCGGCACTTCCGGCGGTTCGGTAGCCCAAGTCGGCGGCGCCAGCGTCAAAACCGTAGAAATGGATGCAATTGCGATCGGACTCAAAGGCACAAACTTTCAAGAGTTGTTCAAAGCCGGCGATAAAATCAACGTAGTAATCCGCAACCAGCCCTCCGGTCAGATTACCATCAAAGAGGTAAAAACTATAACTAGAACCCTCGCAGTCCCTCAGCCCAACGGCACATTAAAAGCTGTCCCCGATCCTCGAGAAGAAGAATCTTTCAGCAGAAATATGAGATTTACTTTAGAGGGAAAAGGTCAAATTACTGAAAACGGCCCGGTTTTAGGAAACATGAAAGTCAAAATCGGAACTACTCTCGAACTTGAAGGCAAAAAATACATTTTCAACGCCAGCGTCATCGACGTGCGAGTTAAAGAATAGTCAGTTGACAGTTTAGGTACGTAGTTGCGCTTCAGCGCTCTTTCCTATTAGGTACGTAGTTGCGCTTTAGCGCTCTTTCCTAATATTTATAAAGAGCGCTTTCATCACAAAATAGTCAATTGACATTTTAATTTTGTAGGGGCGGTGCCCCCGTGCCCGCCCAGATAGTTGAGAGTTGACATTAATGTCAAATTAGGTACGTAGTTGCGCTCTTTGCGCTCTTTCCTAATATTTATAAAGAGCGCTTTCATCACAAAATAGTCAATTGACATTTTGATTTTGTAGGGGCGGTGCCCCCGTGCCCGCCCAGATAGTTGAGAGTTGACACAGGTTCAAATTAGGTACGTAGTTGCGCTTGATCGCTCTTAATAAAGATAAGATAAGAGCGCTTAAGCGCAACTACGTACCTTCTTCTTTACTCCTCAGACAACAACCTTAAATACTGCCGAATTAAACCAACAGTCACAGCCGGAACTTCCAACTGCGGAGTCAAACCCACATTTTCCAGAGTTTGAAAAACCTTAATTGCTGCCGGGTTGAGATTCGCCAACCGCTGGCCAATCTCGGGGCTAGTAAACTGAGATTTTTCACCCCAAATAATCGCAGTCGGCGTTGTTAGCTCAGCGATATAAAGTGACAAATCAAAACACAAATCTCCCCGCACAAAAGACAATGCTGCATATTCTGCATTTGGTTCTAAAGCAGATTGCAAATAAGCATCGACAATTTCTTGGTACACTCGACGGGAATCGGCAAATTGGCGCTCTTCTAAAAAGTTGCGAATGCCGCCATCTGTCGCAATGCCCGTAATGTAGAGCAAGCGGTCTAAAATTGGCGTGTTGACGAGCTTAGCGAAGAAACTGTTGCCGTAATCTTGTCCGAAGTCGGACAAACCGCTGGGAATCGTCAAAATCAGCGATTTGAACAGATCCGGGCGGGCGATCGCAGCTCGAATCGCGATCGCCCCAGTCAGCGAAGAAGCTATCACATCCGTAGGACTTCCGCAAGTTTTTTCGATAAATTGGATCAGAGTTGTGATATAATCTTCGACCTGATAATTTCTTTGGGGATGTTCCGATCGCCCCCAACCGATTAAATCCGGTGCTAAGACTCGATATTCCGCTGCAAAAGCCGGATAAACTTTCGACCATTCGTAGGCACTTGACCCGCCCCCAAAACCGTGAAAAAATACTAAGTTCGGTTTGTTTTCCGACTTTGAGTTCGGCAATCCGATCCAAGGCATTTTTTCAGTAGTGTAATATACCATTCTGCCGAGAGAAGTCACGATCGATCGCTGACCGAAGCCGAGAGGAACAAGCATAAATAAGCCTCAATCGCTGTGAGATTGTAGAGTTTCGCGCGTCGCCTCGTCTTTATTTAAAAAGATTGCAAAGCTGGCGTCGTTTTTGTAAAGATTCAGTATTGATTTCAATCTATTTTAGTACAAGTGAAACCTGAAACTACGGACAGCAAGTAAGTTTTGTGATTTCCGTGCTGCGGTTGTGCAGTTATCCTCACCGTTGCAAACTACTTGCGATCGGAGATAATAACAAAATGATGGGTAAGACCCCTCAACACAATCAAGTCGGTTCGCCGACTCCGAAAGCAGGCACTCGGAAAGCAGCGGTATCAGATCTAGCTTTTAATCGCGGCAGGTTTACATCCGATCGCCGATCGCAAATAATTAATTACCATATTTTACGGAGCAGTGGCTTTTAATGTCGAAGGTTTCTGTTAAAAGGCGGGCGATGGGTTTTCCATACCTTTGATTGCAGGCAATGAAATCACGAGCCTCGCCGCTATCAATTCCAAAACACAAGAAACAACTAATATCAGGGAGGTATAAAAAATGCAACTGCTTAGGAAACGGGATCGCGAGGGTTTTATGGTTGATGCAAAAAGTCTTCTAGCTGACGGGTTTGCAGAGTTTGATACTGCCTGTCGAAGCATGGATTTAAACGGCAAACAGACATTGGTCGCTACTCCAGAACGATCGGGTTCAGGGGTAGATGTGCGATCGCGCGTCAGCGCACCGGGAATGGTTCGCCTAGCTTTAGAAGAATTGAAATGCTTTGAAGTAGTAGAAAACCAGTTTGCCCATTGGGGAGTGACTTTTAGCAATGCCGTCGCCATCCAACCTTCAAACCCAGCATTCCTAACGGTTTCTGGCTCAACAGTATTAATGGGTGCCCCAAAAAGCGGGCTAATAGAAGTAAGTTTCAAGTATCCAGTTCGCAGCGTAGCAGGACTTGTCACCAGTTCGCGGCGAACGGTTTTATCTGCTTGCGACATCGACGGCAACCCGATCGTTCAAGATGAAATGCCAGCGCCCAATCTGGCAGGGTCTAATTCTCCGATCGCGCCCAACACACCCCTGCGCGTCAAAGCCCCGAACATTCATCGCATTACATTTTATGCTTTTGACGGTCAGCTAATAGTCGATGACTTTATTTTTGGATTGTGAAACAATGCCATAAGTATCGTCCCAAGTCTGCAAACCTTCAAGAAGGGCATTGCGGACTATAGCTTCCGGTTCCCGACTCAACATCAGCCGAAAGCACTCGGCAGCCCGAGCACGGGCGCCCCAACTTTTGACAGAAGCCACGCGCTTAAACCCACCCCGATTCACCAAATCGGTCATTTGTCGCACTGCAATCAAACGCTTCACAGGGTCAGCATCAGTCAAATCTCCCAAGATTCGATCGAGCGCTGCTTCATCTTCATCTTTTGAGGAGCCCAGACTCAGCGCTTGGCGCAGCAACAGCCCTGCAATCGCGATCGTGCCAAAATTTTGCAAAATCAGGCTCAAAGCCGTCCAGTGGCTCTCAGAATCCTCCCAAATCCCTAAACTCATGTAAGCACCCAGAGTCGCAATCCCGCCGGCGCCGACTGCTAAAACCAAGCGGCGGTTCGGGCCCTCCCAAAATTGCTCGGCTTTCGATCGCAGCAATTGCCATTCCCCGGACTGCCCTCGGTAAACCAGCATCATCGCTGCGATCCCCAGCCCTGTCGAAAGCAATAACTGACTGTTCCACCACCCCCAAACTGCTGCCAGGGTGAAAGCCGCCAACCCACCTTTCGATCGACTCAAACGCGGTAGCAGCCACTTGAGAAAGGCGCTAGAAACCACAGGCGATCGAGCTCGATTGCTCTTCCCATCCACCCTCCGGCGTTTTTTTTCGGTTCTCTCTGGGGTTTCCTGCGGGCGATCGTCTAGACGGCTAAATGTCCTCAAAGCACCAGCATCAGCCAAGTCCAAGGACAGGTCGATGGGTGGTCGCTGACCGAGTTCCCAAGTGCGATCGGAATCTTTCCCTAGCGTTTGATGCAGCTTGGTTGTAGTTTTTTTAAATTGATTCATACTTACTTTTTTACCAATAACTTTAAGTTATTCAGTCATTGTTGGCACTAATTTAGATTCTTGTTAAACTAGAATCTTAGACTCTATGATACCTAAAATTTAAATTCACGGCTATGACCGCAACTGCACCGAACTCGTAAAAACAATTACCATAAATAAATCGATTGAAGATAGTTGAGCAAAGCACGACTGGTTAAGAGCGAATACTTATGAATCACTTTTGAGACAGAAAGTCTATCGTAGTTTGCCGGCGGGAAAAAAAATCAGTAATTGGAGGAATTTTAAGTGTGGAATTTGTCCGCCGAGAAATGCGCGACGAAAATTTAGCCTTTTGCCCGCAGACCCGGGAGTTGGCAGTCGGCATCCTGTTAGATGAGGCTGGGATCGGCTTGACCGCTAGTTAGACTGAGAGGAGTAAATGCCCGCCCAGCATCAAAACAATATTATGGGATAATTAATAGCAGGAGCATTCCTAAACTGCTAAGATTTTTGAACAAAATGTCGATCGCCCTCCCAAACTAGAACAAAAGCTGAGTAGGAGTCGAGCGTTGCCAGCAAACAGATGCGTTGCCATCAGCTATAATTTTTTCAGGTAGGGCATTAAATTGGCACGACCGAATCCCATTCCTCGGTACGACCTCGATCGAGTACGACCGCAGAGGATTTCCTTTTTATTTTAGGGAGCGATCGGGCAAAAGTTCCAGTCACTCGGAATCGGACGGCAAAAGTTCCAAGGACGGCGGCATCGCCCGTTAAATAATCCTCTGGAAAGAAACTTCACTTGAGATGGGGTAAATCAACAGTATATAGTTTTCTAACGAATGTTAACATTTGGTAACAAACCGCCTAGATTGAGTGAATGGCATATATACCACTCAGACTCATGAGTCAAATTTCTGGGCTTGCACGCAAACACCTTAAGGAAGTTCTCCGATGAAGGCAAGATCAAAAGCATCAAAAACGAAGCAGGACAAAGACTCTACGATGTTGAGTCATACCAGCGCGGTGCAATTGTCGTGGGAACTATTTGCGAATGTCGCGTCAGTTCAACCAAACAGCGAGACGACCTTGCTAGGCAAGTTGAATTTATGCCAGAACGATATCCAGAAGCTGAAATCCTCCAAGGCATCGGCTCTGGACTCAACTTTAAGAGAAAAGGACTGCAAGCCCTACTGGTCAGAGTTATGCGCACAGATCAGCTCAAGATTGTTGTTGCCTGTAGAGACATCTAAAGCAGATTCGGATTTGAGCTATTCGAGTTTATGGTCAAGCAAAACGGTGGAGAACTCCTGGTTCTCTCAAACCCTGTTCACTGCCCTGAAACCGAACTCACAGCCGATTTTCTTGCCATCCTTCACGGCTACCGTTGCCGAATGCACGGCCTCAGGAGCTACAGCCAGAAAATCAAGAAAGATCCGAATATTCCCCAGCCCTGAACAAAAAGCTCTGTTGAAAAGATGGTTCGGTGTTTCGCGATTCGTATTTAATGCAACAATTAAATACTTACAGGAGCCGGGAACCAAAGCCAACTGGCTAACGATCGAGACAGGGATTCTCAACTCATTACCTGACTGGGCGTCATCGGTTCCATTTCAAATTAAATCAATTGCAATTAAAGACGCCTGTCAAGCCGTCAAAAAAGCCAAAGCAGACTTCAAAAAACACGGACAAGTGCGTCGCTGTAAATTCCGCAGTCGCAAGGATACAAAGCAATCTATTTACATCCCTAAATCTGCAATCAAAGATTGTGGCATCTATCACACAATATTGGGTCGGTCAAAGCTGAAAGAGGCATTACCCAAGGATTTCAGTGACGGACGGCTAATGCTTGCCTATGGCGAGTATTATCTAATTGTCTCCGAAGAAGTGCAGCCGCGTCAGACCGACAACCAAGGTCGCGTGGTTGCCTTAGATCCCGGTGTTCGCACGTTCATGACTTTTATTTCCGAGAGTTCTTACGGATATCTCGGCAATGACTCCAATCTTCAAATCCAAAAACTGTGCTTCAAGCTAGACAGGTTAATCTCAAAAATGAGCGCATCTCCTAGCGCGCAGAAGAAAAGATTTAAAAAGGCTGCTGACAGGTTGAAGTCCAAGGTTCAACACATGGTTAAAGAGTTGCACGACAAGACTGCTAAATTCTTAGTTGATAATTTCGATGTCATCTTATTGCCATCATTTGAATCTTCAAAGATGGTTAGCAAGTCACGTCGCAAAATTCGCTCTAAAACCGTGCGTCAGATGCTGACTTTATCTCATTATCAGTTCAAGAAACATCTTGAATGGAAAGCTTGGGAGTCAGGTAAGGTAGCCCTGACTGACATCAACGAAGCTTATAGATCAAAGACAGTTTCTTGGACTGGAGAAGTCAAGAAGATTGGCGGTTCTCGTGTTATTAGAGACCGAGATGGACGCTGCATGAACAGGGATCTAAATGGTGCTCGCGGGATTTTCACTGGCGAGGCATCAGTTGATACACCTTGGTTGAGAGAACATCTCAGCCTATGTATTTGTTGACGAATGTTAGCAAAAAAGTATCGGTTACGCTAGTGAAGAGAGAAAAGAATAGTTACGATCGAGACTTCATCAGTCTACCTTGTAATTTATTCCTCAGTTATCAAGCCCAACAGTTTTGCATTTTCTGGGAAGCGAGACTCTTGGCACTTCCAACAAGTGGGGAACTCGACCGTCAAAAAGCTTGGGTTTGATGGAAAAGCCCTTACTAAATATGTAAACACCTTATCGATGGCTCGCCGGAACAATCTTGCAGGAAAACCCATGTCTAGTATGCAAAACCAATTTACGGTTCACTTTTGGGGCGTTAGAGGTAGTATAGCGTCTCCCGGAGCTGAAACAGTACGTTACGGGGGCAACACGCCCTGTATAGAAATGCGAGTGGGTGACAGCCGCCTAATTTTCGATGGCGGTACTGGATTGCGGGTTTTGGGACAAACTCTCCTGTCGCAGATGCCCGTAGAAGCCCATATGTTTTTTACTCACACTCACTGGGATCACATTCAAGGATTCCCATTTTTTGTACCAGCTTTTATTAAGGGCAATTGTTTTCACATCTATGGGGCGGTTGCTCCTACTCCTAATCAAGCTACTATCCAGCAGCGACTCAACGACCAGATGCTCCACCCTAATTTTCCGGTGCCCCTGCAAATTATGGGGGCAGACCTGAAATTTAACGATATAGAGGTGGGTGAACCCATGGAAATTGGAGAGATTAAGGTGGAAACAGCTTTGTTGAACCACCCCGGTGAAGCTATCGGCTACCGCGTCAACTGGCGGGGGTATGCGGCTGCTTACGTGACTGATACCGAACATTTTCCCGATCGTTTGGACGAAAATGTGCTGAATCTGGCTCGCGATGCAGAGGTGCTGATCTACGATGCTACTTATACGGATGAGGAGTATTATTCGGAAAAGTCTAGCAGAGTTGGCTGGGGACATTCGACTTGGCAGGAAGCTGTGAAGGTGGCAAAGGCTGCTAATGTCAAAAAGTTGGTGATCTTTCACCACGATCCGCTGCACAATGACGAGTTTTTAGACAAGGTGGGAGAACAAGTGGCTCAAAGATTCCCGAACAGTTTGATGGCGCGGGAAGGTTTGTCGTTACAGTTGCTACCTCCTCAAAACAAGGATTTGTCTGAAGGGTCGTCTGAAGGGTCGGTGGAAGCCCCTAAAGTGCCTGCGTGATGGATTTGAGATTGCCAGATGGTTCGGAAATCTTGAGGTCTGAAATCTAAAATTTAAGTGAGGGCTGACCTGAGTTAAAGACGGATACAAGCCCTGGCTTAGGTCGCAGAGAACAAAAAAGTTTAGATTGAAGTTCTAACTCCCAGATCGATTCTGTGGAGTCAAATCTAAAATCTAAAATCTAAAATCTAAAATCTAAAATCTAAAATCGACTGGCGATCGCAATCTGGCTAAGTATGGCAAAATCTTAAGCGTGTGGATAACTTCTTCTTCAACCGCTGCTCTGACTCCAACTTCTGTTGCCTTGGGAAACTTTGATGGTTTGCACCTAGGGCATCAACAAGTCGTGCAGCCAATTTTAAATCGATCGCCGGGGCTAACTTCTGCGACGGTTTCTGCGTCGGGGCAAAACTTGCGCCCAAACGCTGGCAGAGATCAAAATTTCAATGGTGCGATCGCGCACCCCCGGGCAGAGGGCAACAGCCTCTCTGGTCGCGATTGTGACGCGGGCGATCGGCTTTACGGTACTGTGGTGACATTCAATCCCCACCCGCAAGAATTTTTTACAGGTCAACCCAAACAACTGCTGACACCTCTGGCAGAAAAGGCGGAATTGCTCGCAGCAATGGGTGTCGAGCAACTTGTGCTGCTGCCGTTCGATCGAGAATTGGCGGCATTGACTGCTGCTGAGTTTGTCGAGGAAATTCTGGTGCGGCAACTGCAAGCGAGTCGAATTAGTGTGGGGGTAGATTTTCGGTTCGGACGCGGACGTGCTGGGACGGCTGTGGATTTGCAGTCGATCGCCTCGGGTTACGGTATTGATGTTGCTCTTGTACCCCTACAAAATTGCGCTGAGGGCGATCGAATCAGCAGTTCTGCGATCCGCGAAGGTTTAGCATCCGGCGACCTCACAAAAGCGAATAAATTGCTGGGGCGGCCTTACAGTTTAGTGGGGCCTGTGGTGGGCGGACAGCGGCTGGGTAGGACGATCGGATTTCCGACTGCTAATATCGAACTGCCACCGGAAAAATTTTTGCCGCGTTTTGGCGTGTACGCGGTGCAAGTCTCGGTGAAGGATGGAGGCCCAATCATCAAAAAAGATGAAAGTTTTTCCTATAAGTGGGAAAATACCCAATCTCTAATTCCGCGCCCAGCATCAGATTTATCATTCATAAATGGAGTGATGAATGTTGGTTGCCGCCCGACGGTAAACGGCCTGCAACTCACTGTAGAAGTTCACCTGTTAGATTGGTCTGGGGATTTGTACGGTCAAACATTGAGCGCAAGTTTGATAGAATTTTTGCGACCCGAACAAAAATTCGCTTCTCTAGATGCTCTCAAAAATCAAATTCATGCAGATTGTGATGTTGCTAGAAAGGTGTTAGCTGCTAATGGTTAGTATATATCTTGCCAAAATATTTATTAATCAAATTTTCGGACGATGCTCAAAGCCATCCCACAAGAAAAATAATTGTGGGACGTTGCTCCGAACATCGTCCGAATTGTCAATTGATTGTGTACAGTTTTGCTTGGGCGATTGAAATCACTACTACACAAACTTGCGTCCGCGCAGGCTGAATGAGAATAAAAGAACAAGCAATTAACAACTAGCAATTAGCCAAGTAAATTAACGTAAGTAACGTAAAATGCGGAACGCTAAAAAGCTAGCTGTGTATTTATTTATTCCTTCTTTCTTCTTGCTGATGACCGATCGGAGGGCGGGCACGGGGGCACCGCCCCTACCCTAACAACTGACTGATGACTAATGACTACTCACTACTGACTTCTACTTAAAAATCAGGGATATGAGAGAACATATTGAGCGGCTCAAACAAAATCTAGGCAAGACAATTGTCGGTAAAGCAGATGCTATTCGCTTAGTGCTGGTAGCCGTGCTTTCCGGGGGACACGCGCTGCTGGAAGACGTGCCTGGTGTCGGAAAAACGCTGTTAGCGAAGTCTTTAGCCCGATCGATCGATGGGAAGTTTCAACGCATTCAGTGTACTCCCGATTTGTTGCCAACCGATATCACCGGTACTAATATTTGGAATCCCAGCAGCGGGAAGTTTGAGTTTTTGCCGGGCCCAGTTTTTGCTAATGTTTTGCTGGCAGATGAAATCAACCGAGCGACGCCTCGCACTCAGTCGGCTTTGCTGGAAGTGATGGAAGAAAAGCAGGTGACGGTAGATGGGGTTTCTCGGAATGTTCCGGCGCCGTTTTTTGTGATTGCGACTCAAAACCCGATCGAATATCAAGGCACTTTTCCACTACCAGAAGCCCAGATGGATCGGTTTACCTTGTCTTTGACGTTGGGCTATCCCGCTGCATCGGAAGAGTTGCAAATGTTGCAACGTCTGTCTGATACTTTTGCTGTTGAGGATTTGCAGCCTTGTATTTCCTTAGAAGAGGTGCAGGAATTGCGCCGTTTGTGTGCTTTGGTGCAGGTGGAAGGCTCTTTGAGGCAGTATATTGTGGATTTGGTGCGATCGACTCGCCAGCATGAAGAGATTACTCTGGGCGTGAGTCCCCGGGGTGCAGTGGCCTTGTACCGGGCATCTCAAGCGTTGGCATTTATGAAGGGCCGGGATTATGCGACTCCTGAGGATGTGAAATATTTGGCACCGCACGTACTTTCTCACCGTTTAATTCCGGCGGGGGGAAGGAAGGCGAAGACAATTGTTGATAACTTGTTAGGATCTGTTCCAATTCCTTAAAAAGTTCGTAGTAAGGACTTCAGTCCTCAGGTTCGTAGTAAGGACTTCAGTCCTCTGTTTGTAGTGAGGACTTCAGTCCTCTGTCTAAATTTTAGTCAATAAGGAGTAAAGTCCTGACTACAAACTTTTTTAAAGACTAAAGTCCTGACTACAAACTTTTTTAAGGACTAAAGTCCTGACTACAAACTTTTTTAAGGAGTAAAGTCCTGACTACAAACTTTTTTAAGGACTAAAGTCCTTACTACGAACAATTTTTATGATGATTGTTGAATAGATCCTTGAAATAGCGCCACTAATTTCTTTGCCTCTATATCAACATTATGTTGTTGAGCAACCCGTTCGGCTCCTATTTTCCCCATTTCTTCCAGCTTTTCCAAAGGTGCTTCCAATGCCGCACGCATAGCAACAGCCAATGCTTCTACGGAACCGGGAGGAACTAACCAACCGCAAACACCGGGTTCTACGAGCTCCGGGATACCAGCAACATAGGTGCTAATTACGGGCCGATTGAGGGCGAGGGCTTCCATAATTACGACGGGTAAACCTTCAGCAAAACTCGGCAATACCATGGCGCGGGAAGCTAAAATCTCTTTCTGAACTCGATCGCCACTGGCCCAGCCAGTAATTTCTATATAGTTTTGCAGATTGAGTTGTGCAATCTGCTGCTCAATTTCAGCTCGCAGCGGCCCGTCCCCAACAAATACCAATTTAAACTCCAAGCCTTGAACAGCTAGCTTGCTGGCGGCTTCTAGTAGTAATAAATGACCTTTTTGTTCGCTGAGTCTCCCGATGCAGGCTAAGCGGGGTGCTGCGGGTATGGGGACGTGGGGTGCGGCTAAAAATGCTGCATCGACGCCGCAGTGTATGACGTTGATTTTTGACCAATAAGCGCGATCGCACCACCGAAAAAGCTGACTTTTGCCGAAGGAACTGACTGCTGCTACAAAGTGCGATCGTTTAATTTTTTCATCTAAGGAAAGAAGTGTAGCTTTATCAAATTCTTCAGGCCCGTGAACGGTGAAACTGTAAGTCGGGCCACCAAGCACGCGACACAACATTGCTACTGTTGTTGAATTTGTACCGAAGTGGGCGTGTACGTGTGTGGTACCGGATTCTGCGAACCAGTTTAAAAGCACGCAAGCTTCTGCGAAATAAGCTAGATGCAGCAAAATCCCGCGTTCTGAGTGTAAGCCAACTTTGAACATTAAGCGCAAAGCTTCGAGGAATCGAATTGGCCTAGTTGCGGCAGTGCGGAGCAAACCCAACGCTAAGCCCTGTACGCCAACCCCTAGGATGACTTTGGTCAATTCTTGTTCTTGTTTGTCTGCACCGTCTACGAGTTCGGATTCGCAGGATCGGATCGAGTAACGCCCGACTTTGAGGCCGTAAGTTTCGACAGCCAGGAGTTCTCTGCGGACGAAGCTGTGGCTGACTTTGGGGTATTGGTTGACTAGGTAGGCGATGTTCATGAACGGGGAAAAATTTTTGTGATAAAACTTAGACCAGTTTAGCCTTATGCGATGTGAAGGGCGATCGCTTTTGGTGGGATGGGTGCGGTGAGGGCGATCGTGGAGAAAGCAAATCACTCCACACGTTTGAGACTTTATAATATTTTATTTGACGCTTGGGCTAGTAAAGTCATTTTTGGTAAGCTGTGGAGCATTTAAAATGGTATTGTATGGTGCGTCAGTTTGAAGGCGTTTCCCATGTATAGTCAGTGTTGTAGCTGACGCACCCTACGTAAATAGTTAGTGGTTTAAATGCTCCACATATTTCTAATTAAATACAGCTACTACTTTTCAATTCTGACTCGCTATTTCAGCATCCAGCAGCAATTCGCACTGTTGAAATACGTAATTGATCGCAGCAAAAAGCTTATCTAATTCTTGAATCGTATAAAACGTTTGATTGCGAGTAAACACATTAGATTTGAGTTTGCCTAACTGCCAGCGATCGCCATTAGATACAATTCCAAATACTTCTTGTTCGGAATTTTCATTAAGTCGCTGGGCTGCAATCATTTCAGCCATACACTGCGCCCATCCTGTTTCAAAATTATCTTGTTTTGCTTCAATTAATAAAAAGTAAGGTTTGTCAAACACAACATTTCCCAACGGAGACTTTTTCGCTAATATATACTCTGGAAATCCTGCTAGATTTTCGTCATAGGTTAAGGATTTGTGACTCCATAATATAAATTTTTGCCGATATTGCTTCCAAACTTCCTTTAAAACAGGATAAATCAGATTTTCGCAAATGGCATATTCCGAACAGTCGGCTGCACCATCTTGCATGACGATTTCCAAGTCTTCTCGGAAGTAGTCGGGGATAGGGAATTCAGTTTCAATAATAAAGTTAGATTGAGTGTAGGTAATCTGAAACTCTTTGACAACGGCACCGATGGTGTTGTAAGCACTGAATGGCATAATCACTTGCCGGATTGAGGTTGCGTATTTTATCGATCTGATTTTAGCATGAGTCAAGGGCGATCGTCTTTAAGTGCGATCGGCATTTTCAGAATCCAGTAGCAATTCGCACTGTTGAAACACGTAATTAATCGCAGCAAAAAGTTTATCTAATTCTTGAATCGTATAAAATGTTTTATTGCGAGTAAAAACATTCGATTTGAGTTTGCCTAACTGCCAGCGATCGCCATTAGATACAATTCCAAACACATCTTGTTCAGGATTTTCATTCAGTCGCTGTGCGGCAATCATTTCAGCCAAACACTGCGCCCATCCATTTTCAAAATTATCTTGTTTCGCTTCAACTAACAAAAAGTAAGGTTGTTCAAAAACAACTTTTCCTAATGAAGAACGTTTAGCCAAAATATATTCAGGAAATCCAGAAAGATATTGATCGTAGGTAAGAGATTGATGGCTCCACAAAACAAACCCACTGTAATAGCGCTTCCAAACTTCTTTGATAATTGGATAAATCAAATTTTCACAAATTGCAAATTCAGAATTATCAACCACTCCTTCTCGCATGGTAAACTCTAAATCTTCTCGAAAATAGTCAGAGACATGAAACTCTGTTTCTACTATAAAATTAGATTCGGTGTAGGTAACTTGAAATTCTTTGAGGACTGAACTGACGGTTTTGTAAGCGCTGAATGGCATAATCACTTACCAAATTTAGGTTTCGTATTTTATTGAGCTAATTTTAGCATGGGAAAGGGCGATCGCCTTTGATAAGATAGGGCTGTATTAAATTGTGCAACAATTGGCACAGTTTTGACAAGTTGCAGTTAAGCTCGTTGGGATAAACGACCAATAACTGAGGTGAAATTAATGATAAAAGTTCGAGCGATCGCCTTAGCAACAGTTTGCACTTTACCGCTTGCTTTATCTCTATCATTTGCAGCAAGGGCAAACAAACCAAACCAGCCATGTCAAGCTAGTTTAAATACCAGCAAGGGAACTGACGACGAGGTGAACAACTGTCCGATAACCGTGGGGCAGTTTTCGATTCGGGGAACCTTTTCTAACTCGAAGTGGCAAGCTTCTTTTTGGGCGTGGGAACCGGCTTATTACATCCTTTACGTTAAAAACCAGCAAGATGGTAGTAAGATTAACCTGACAGGTTTTGATGTTAAAGGTACGACAAGCAGACCGCAATACCGCTTCACCGATCGCGATCGAGGGATTACCTATATTGTAACTTTCCAATATTCAGACCGAAACGCGATCCGATTGGAAATTTATAGAAATAATGTGGCGATCGCCAATGAGTTGCTCGCACGGGAATCAGACAAACTCATCGGTGGGCCTTGAGAGAAAAGTGCATAAGATGTGCGATCGGTCTTGGTGGGATGGGGAGTGGGAAGGGCGATCGCTGCTAGTTACTCCCGATCGTGCTACTCCAGACGCTCATATTTTTTGATATTGCCATTTTTTACCTCTGTAATTCTGAGTGTGACAACATCTCCAATAGCCAATGAAATAGACTTTTTATAAAGTTCTTCTGTCTTCCCAAGTTTTAAACCATTTACCTGATAGGTAATCGTAGTTTTGTTTTTTTTACCGTCTATAACTTTGGTCACAATGTATAAAACTGTAGCTTCTACAATTTGACCATCACAGAATGTATTTGCTTGGTCAGATTGAGGAAGGTTGACAGGTGGTGAAGCAGTGATACGGGGTGATTCCTGATTTTGGGGAGTTATGGGAGATCGTCGAACAGGGCGCGAGCCTCCGGGCTTCTCTATTACCTGCAATGGTGTAGGTAGTACGCGCCGAGTTTTATACTCATTGGGATCGCCGTCTAATGGTTGTTGTTGACGTTCAATTTCCATGTAACGTGTTTTATCTGCTGAAGGGCTATCTTGCCAACTCAGCATTGCTAAAAGCATTTGAATACGCTCAATATCTCTGAACTTTCCAGTCTGCCGAATCTTTTCTAGCACATAATTTTCAAAAAGTATTGGATAATCTAGGTTGTCTTCAAACTCTTCGCCAATTGCCCAATTCAGACCGTCGAATAAGCTACTGTAGCGTCGGTTGCGCTTGCTGAGATACAATTTTGACTCAATCTTGACTGCTCCCATTCCCAAAGGTTTCCCCATCCCTAATGACAGGCGATATTTTTGATCTTTAGCAAGATCTAGCACCCATAATAACGCCCCAAGTTCTACATGAGTCAAATTGTCAAAGTAAATAGTGAATTGAAAATCAACTCCCGGCTTTATTGGCTTAATTTCTGTTTTTTGCGTATCCGAAACATCATCGGGATTTTCATGTTTAATTGCCGGAGATGAGCCTTTATGCCAGTAGAGCTTATGTCCCCGGATAATGGTGCCTTCATCTGGCTTACTAGCATAGTGTTTCAAATCATTTTTAGCATAACTGGTTTGAACTAAGTAGTGTTGAAAAGTAGTTGGTTTAGGACTGGCAAGAATCTTAGGTGTGATTGTGTTTTCAGTTAACCATAGATTTTCAGGGGTCGTTTGTTCACAAATTCCATCACTGATAAATACTCTCCCAGAACGAGCTTTTGCTTGTTCTTCTCCTGGTTGCTTATCTTTGATAAAGCCAAAAATAGCATCAGCCAAGTCTATTTTATCAGACTTACCTAAGCCATCAGGAATAAAATCAACTGCTGAAGCAGCTTTTCCATCACCTTGAGGAGAATATGGAATGCGAAAATTAGGACTATGACCGAATAAAGTTATAACTTTTTCATTTTGTTGTGGCTGACAGTAAAAGATAGGCAAACTATCTTGTAAAACTCCTAAATTACTATCAAACGGATTTGACTTTTGAAACTCAGTGAGTGCATCGCAGTAATGCTGAACAGCAACAGGGTCAATTTCTAATCTATGTGGACTTGGACTCTGCTGAAATACTATACAATGATTGCGGCGGGTGGTTTTCTTAGAATAGTCATCACTTTGTTTCATATTACCGCTGCTGACTAACATCCCATTATTCATTGGATGAGAATTCGGCGGGCTAACATCCTCTGCGAAATAACGGTTATTCTTGTTTTTATTGATATTCTTAAAGCTAACGGGGATATGCTGAGGTAAATATCCCGGCTCATCCATTTTGATTAATTTAGGAAAATCAACTGTTGACAAATCTTCCTCTTTAACCCAAGCAAATGTAACGCCTTTGAGAGATTTTGCTGGAAAAATAAACCAGCGCTCTCCTTCTTTTTTTAGATAACCAGCCTTGACATTTTGAGGATTGATATATTTCTTATATGCTTGAGCTAGAGAATCATCATTTTCAGTAGTAGCAACTGCCCGAAAGAAAAAATGTTGCCGAGCCGATACTCGCTCTATCTTGCTAAAACTAATAATTTCAACAAGGGTTCGTAGCATTCCGCGCAAGCTACTACCAGGAATAACAGGTTTTTGAGTTTTAGTATTTGGATTGGTGTGGAAAAAGTCTGGCAATTCTTTAGCCTCCTTGCCATCTTTAAATTCTTCTGTCGTTAATCCGCAGCGAATGTAGAGAGGTGATGAAGTAGTTAAAGTACAGTCAATTTTTCCAGTGTGACGCTTTGGATCGTAGCAGTTGCTTTTGGGCAGATAATCTTCAGTCACTTCTACCACTCGATCGGCTAGTTCGACAAAATTGTAAGGCGCGATCGCCTGCCGATTTTCTGGTATTTGTCTCAAATGTTTAGGAGCCATAGTAAATCCTCAATATTTCTAGTTTTTCTGAGTTTTTAAATCTACAAGACGGCTGAGATATATCCGAGCTATACCTGTATCATCAGAAGTAATGTAGTGATGTACTAGAAGACGAACTGGACGTTTTTTTCCTTCTTTATCAAAAGTAATACCTGTTAATGGTACGGCGTGTCTGAGTCCCTGAGAACCATCAGAAAGTAAGGTAAAGCCTTCTCTCTCTTTTCCCTGCGTTCCATAAAGAATTTGGCTTTCTGTGATTTTATCCTCTTCTGACTTACCAATCAAACGCCATTTCCACTTCACTCCACTCTGCCAAAGGAAGACTTCACCATTTTCACCAAATACACGACATTGTTGCAATGTCAATAACCGTAGCTTGGGAAAGCAAATATGAAAATTAGGTTTGTGAAAAATCTTTTCAGCAGTGGTGAGTTTCCAATTATTTAACTCATCAAAACGACCCCAAATTACCCCATCATCAGCATGACCTAACAAATAAGGTAGTTGATAAGACTTGGCTTGCTCCTCTAGCCAACTGCATAACTCATCGTCATTAACGAATTCTTTAGTTTGAGATGAACAATCGATCGCATTCTTCATACCTCTACCTCCTTCCCTAAATGTAGCAACAATGCTTTGACAAATCCTTCTAGCGTATCTCTAACTGATTCTCCCGATCGCCTTTTATCAGCTTTATCGGTAATGTGCAATGTTCCATTTTCCTCAGAAATTTCCCATTGTTGTGGATTTTGTGGATGATGATGTATTAAGTCTGCTTTGATTCCTTTCAAACGTCCTCTTCCAATACTGCTTTCACCTCCCACAGGTAAATCACTCGTCCACAAATCTTTCAGCAAGAGTAACAGCAATCCAATTTCATAATCCTTTGGATTCCGCAATTCTAGCTCGATACAGACAAGGGTTTCATCACCACCAAATATAGGTTGTTCGTCGAATAATGCGCCGTGATATGCACCTCCTGTAAAACGGTCGATCGCAATCCGATTTTGTACTAAGTCGGTTGCATCTTTAATAACTTTCTCGTGGACAACTAAACGGCTAGCTTGAGAGTCCTTACCTACAACAAAACCAAATAACCGATCGACAATTGGCGAACAACTACCCAAGGTGTTGACAATACGCTCTGCTCTGTGACGCAATACTCCTGCTAAACTTGTACCGGATAATACTGATACTGGATCGGATTCATTAGGTCGATGAGATTTCAAGTGTACGACATCCGGTGCGCGTCCAGTTGAATCTTGACCGGAACGAATTAGCAGGGAACCTACTAATTGAAATGTGGCGTGCATCAGGAAGCGATCGCGCTCATCCTTCTGATTTTCTAATGATACTCCCAAAGCAGTAGCAATTGATGAATAAGTTTTGCGATCGGGCAATAACTCCCTACACCAATGCTCAAACTTCAACCATGCTATTAGCTCATCATGATTTTCCAGGTTAAAGTTCCAAACCTGCCAGTCTTTGACATGACAGCGACCAAAACCGCGCCGCTTTTTCATACCAATACTGATGTCACCCTGATCTAAGCCTCGTAAAGCCAATGCCAATAAATTAATTAATACTTGCTGTTGACTTTGACTGAATTTTTTTTCAATCGACAACTCAAAGCTGAGCTGAAATTCTGTTCCTGCTGCTAACAGTTCTAAATCATATTTTTGACCTTTCTTTGCAGTACCTGTTGTAGATTCAATCGCGACACCATCTCTTAATTCCACAATAGGAATCTTGCTGCTAATAGCATCATGGATAATTAATGGACTTTTTTCGCCGTCTGGATCGCGACGAGTTCCACCGAATAGCATAGTGGCCCGATCGCCCTTTTGCTCCTCTACACCATATCCGCCTTGGTACTCGCGCAAGTAGTTCCGCAAAGCACCTGCAATTGATGCACCAGTTAAAAGCGCACAGTCACTAACACTATCTCGTAACAACGCTAAATCCGTGGGACTATCTGCATCGCCACTTCCCAAGCAAGTCGGCGTATCTAAAATTAACGTACCGCGTACAATGATGCGTTTGGCGATCGGATGCTGATTGCGGTTTAGGCGTTCTTGACTCATTATTTTTTCTCCTTAGTAGCTTTCTTTGCTACCGCCATAATCAGCCGCAGCGTGTACTTTTCAGCTAGCTTATCTTCTCTAGCGCGATCGTCATCAAACCTGCGCTCTACACCAGCAATATTCACTTCTATACTATTAATCCAATCAGTCGGATTCCCCAGCCACTCATCTAGCTGTAGTCTGAATGATTTATTGCCGAGTTTTGTGCGATCGAACTGATTGCGAGCATTAGATGGCAAGTTATTTAGAAGAGATAAAACCAAGTTGCAGTCACCTGTTGAAAGTGCCTTTTGTGCAACAGACTGAAGTCGAGAAAGTTGACTATTGCTAATACCATCTTGTAAGCTTAAATATCCAACTTTTTTCTGAAGCTCTTGTTCGAGTTTTTGCTCCAACAATCTTTGTGCCATCTGTTCAGCTAAAAGACGGGATACTTCATCTTTCAAGGGTGGCAAACTAGATGTATCAGATGAATTTGGTAAACTGGCTATAAAATGTTCTTTTTTCAGCCCATTTATAGCAATTCGACCAAAACCGTCTTCTCTTCTCTCTCCAATTCCAGAAGCTTCAAGTTGTTTAATTTGTGATTCATTAATCTCAATACCTTCAAAAACGATCGCAGTTCCTGCCGCTAATGCTGGCACTTGAGGTAAAGGCAATCCCCATTTACGGTTAAATCCACCAATTAAAGTGCTACCAGCAAAAATATTGCTAGTTTCAGGTAATGAGATATTTAACACTTCCTCAATAGCTTGTTTAATTAACATTGGATCGGCTACAGGCTGACCGCATTCATTCCTTAAAAGTGTATCACTCAAAAGTGTAATGCTTAAAAGTTCGTCATTATCTTCGCGTTCTTCTGCTGGAATTCCAATTTCATGCCAATGATTATGATTAAGAATTTCTAAGTCGATAATCTTGGTATGTCCGTATCCAGCACTTTGGGAACCTCCTAACCAGATGTTTGGTTCGGTGACTAATAACATCTGAAGCGTGATTGCGTCTCCATCTTCGCAGAGGATGACTGATTGAAACTTTTGTCCCGCATCTAAGGCATCGTAGCGGAAGAGTTCACCTTGATTGTCTGTAGAGCGTCCTTTTTGGCGATCGCGAAAATTATGAATATTAATCCGCCGCTTGTCTTTGTATAAGTTAACTACCCCACCTTTATTTGTCCAAAAGTATTCACCAACAGACTTCGGAGTTTCTGGATTGTCTCCTCTATCAATACTAAAATCATATACAGTTATAGATGAATTATCGTTAAGTTCATCATCCTTATCCTTGAACCAACATAAAGGTAGAGGAAGAGTGCGTTTCTTTTCCTGACTCAAAAGATAAGCATTTAAGTAGCGCGTACTGTTGGCATCGAAGAAAAGTCGCTTCACTTCATCATTAGTTAAATCAAATTCTGACAAGTGATGCTGCCTCATATAACGCCCAATAATTGCACCGCGAATCATGCTACCCGGAATGTAAGAGTATGATACATCGCTGTTGGGATCGCCTTGAAATGAAGTAGCGAGAATTGGTTGCTGAGTTTGTAATGTTAAAGTAATTGCTTTCATGCAACTTTCTCCTTAATTTCTTGTCCAAAATGGTTGGCGTAGTGATGCGTGATATCATTACCGTCGGCATCATGTAACGTAGATTGCACATGACCGCGACCTCGATTGCGTCCGCTACCCAAGCGCCGAAGTGCTAGGGAACCTACGGCTATAAGTGACAGCATTTCATCACTTGGCATCTTCTCAAAAATTAAGTCGGCAGTGAAATAAAGGTCGCGCAAAACTACACGAAATGAACGCAAACTACCTTCATCTGCTGTACCAGATTGCGTATCTATTGCAGTTTGACGACGGATAGTTGTTAGGGAATCAAGTACCTCTGTTTTTGTTAAAGTTTCATCCTTAATCTGGAAAGCAACAGCTTGACGTAAATCCTCTGGCAAACAAGCATCGCCTACATGAACTGCACCCATTGTCCCTATGGTACTGCCCAATGTACCGAACAAATTGCAAGCAACTCTTTCCCAAGATGAGCGATGATTAGTCAATATTGCAATTAAGTTATCGCTTTCTTCGCTCAGCAATCCCTTGAGAGTACGTCCCCGCAAGTACGGAAAACCAAAAGGATCGTGTTCCACTTCTTGGTCAATTAAACCTGCGACTCCATCTCCCCGTCCAAAAGTTGTATCACTCAGCAGTTTTATTTTCAGTCGGTAAATCGGCATCTAATTCTTCCCTCAGTGAGATATAAAAATCCATTGCTTCAATCGCATCAAAATAACCACAAACTCCATTCAGCCAACCTTTCTCAGCTAAATCTTTACTTTGACCGCTAAATTCTGGAAAAAGAGGTAGTTGCTCATCTTTTATTCTGTAGTTTTTGAGAAACTTCTGAGTTGCTTCAATTCCTTGACGCAGTACATCTCGTAAGCCAATCACCTTATTTCGACGACCTTTCCAATCTTCATCTTCATTTAAGTGCTTGACTACTTTGGTGAAACCTTGCCAAGTACGCCAATCGCTATCGATTTCTTTTTTCAAACTGATAGGTCGCATTGACAAACTACCTGCGGGTACTTGAAATTCGCGATCGCGAATTTCCGAAATTGACCCAATTAAGCCACTGGCTGCCAAATGCCAATCCAAAGCCGAGAAATCTCCTTTACCATATTCTTTCCTTTCATCTTTGACAAAGCTTTTAGCTTTTCGACACAAGTCTTCGCTTAGTTGATAAGCTCGTGCAAAGGGATAGTGAGTTTTAACAACGCAAATTCCAGCACAAGCTTTAATCGGCTTACCATCGGCAATGGGCTGGTTTTCAAGTCCTTCAAGATAAATTGCCGCCAATTCTAGCCCTAAGCGTCCATCACAAACAAACGTGACATCATCACCACCATAAACGAGAGGACGGAATGGTAAGTAATTATCTTTGATTTCAAACTGTCCCTTTACCTTTCTGTTCCCATCTTTATCTAACTCAATGGAATTCACGAGTACCTCTACCACTTTTTTGAGTGCATTGATGCCAGCTTGATTAACACTGTGGGAAAGTTTACGCATGGCGATAATGTAGTTTCGGTTAGACAGTTTTTCGCCAAATTTTTGAAAGCGTTTTCCCATACCATTGCCATCAGCATGAATCACAGCAACATAGCTAGAATCTCCTTCGGAACGACCCATGTAGTCAGTTCTACGGGGAAATTCATAAGTTGCTGAAGTCTCAGAACTTAGAAAGTTCGTTTTAAGTTCTTGATTAGCCAAATTAACTGCCAGCCGTTTTTTCTTTATTTCCCTAGAAATGAGATAAGGTTCATCATCTTCATCTTCAAATTTTTCACTTTCACCTATAGCAACTAACTGAGTTGATCGACAAGTTGCAGTCACGCCCAAACCCAGCAATGGTGCAGAGGGTATCCGGCTGCGCTTTTTGGAATCCAAGTCATTTTTCATCAAATTCTGAACGACATCATATAGAAATTGACTATCCCAATCAAATTCTTGATGAACAGCTACAAGATTAATTCCTGGTGCTTCTTCTAAGATTCGCTTGCTCAAAATTTGAGTAAATTGCACGGCATATTGCTTGTCTGAAAACAGCAATACTGTATTACCGCCACCTGCATAAACTAATTCAGCAGCTAATTCATTATCTTCAATGTAAGGTTTTGCCTCTGGTTGATGTTTTTCAGGATCGAATGCGTAAATTTTTTGCTTTGTTTTTGCTTTCAATGTATCTAAAGCATTTCTCGCCCAGTTGTCAGTTACTTCAGATACTAGGTAGGATGCACCAATATTTTCGCGCAGACGGTTACTTCCGAAAATATAGGGTTGAATTCCAGTGGTGTCTAGTACAGTGACAGTAAATTTTCTCATTTTGCACTTGCATCCTTATCGTTTTGCTTAATCCATGCTTCAATCTTGCTCGATAAATCCATTAAATCTTCTCGTCCAAATACAGCAATCTTTTTATCATCGATGGAGACAGCTATCTCAGATCTAAGTGAATCTGGTTCATCAGTACAACAAATTAAAGCTACTCTCGCCTCGTCACCTCCCATTTGCCTTGCTCTAAGGTAGGCTTCAAACAGCTTTCCTTTACATAATTTTCTGTTGCTGGTTGTTGAGACAGAAATAGCAAAAAGCTGATAACCTCGTGTAAACGCCACATCGAATTGAAAGCCATCTACAGTTCCTACTAGAGGAACTTGAAAGTTCATTCCATAGTCACCCATCGAGCATTGTGCAAAAATATTTTTTACTTGTTCTAAAACATGATGCTCTAGCCATAAACCATCAAGCCAATCACAAAAATGTTCTAATTTGGTGAACGTATTTTTGTTGTGTACTTCTTTTAACGAAAGCTTATTATCAGATATAACAAAATTTTCGTGACAAAATGCTGTCAATATTTCTTGAGGTAATTTTTCCAGAGGTATTGCTAACTCTAGCAAAGCTGTTTGGCTCTTCCAATCACCCCAATCACCATTTTTTTTCTTCTTACGTGCCTCTTCACGGAAGATGCAGTACCAATCAAACCATTGCTTTGCTTTATCCTTATCTTTAAAGACTTCAGCGAATGCTGCGGCTAAATCTGGTAATTGCGCTTGTTGTGTGGGATGTGCTTTTAACTCTAAACCATGAATTTGGAAAAGTTTTGCAAGTTTGACTGGCAACACTTCTGGTTTAACTTTGATGGGTTCGATGGGAGTGTTATCGCTGTCTATACACATCTTGAGCTTGCGTGGGTCAAGATAGCTAAAAACTGTGTCGGGACGATCGGGGCTGAAAACTGTTCTGTAAGTGTGTACAGCCATCGCTTTTGTACCGCCAGTGTAATTCAACCCAATTGTTCCATTTTTGATAGCTTCTAGTCTGGGGCGAATAGTCTCTTTAATGTGATAAGCATCGGATTCGTAATGCTGAAGTGACAACAGTTCAATTGTTCTCACACCTTCATCACCCAAGATTTTTGCTAGATGCGTGGCTGATTTTGCTGTATGAGTCGTGTGCACGAGATAGAGCGTACCTCCCTGGTTCAATAGGAGTCTAGCAGCCACATAGTTTGGCAAAGGGTTCTCGCCAATCAGCAGAAACAGGTGGTCAACCTTGTACTTATCGAATTCAGATTTACTCATGAAGCCTGTCTCTCCCTCTTGCTCAACTTTCACGCCGATTATGGCATTCTATCGGAAGGGGGTGCTTCCGATCGCCCTTACGCTATAAAAATAACAATACAAATCCCTCAAACCACCGTGAGTACAACCTTTCCCAATTCCCCCAACCCCAAAATTTTACAGCAGTTAGCCAACGGTTCCCTCGACCAAATGCAAAATCTCACCCGCGCCATCCGGTTATGGGTTTTGTTAAATTGGCTTTACAGCGACGAGGGATATAATGCCCTGGCAAATTCCTTTACCTATGCTGATTGGCGCGCCGCTTTCTTTGGCGAGAATTACAAAGATGAAAAGCAAGAAGATATTGCCAACTATCCAGATCCAAATTGTGCTTGCAACAAAACAACGCAACAGTGGTTAATAAAATGGGACGTGTCTGTAAAGGAGTGGCGGAAATCTTTACAAAAACAAATCGGAATTTCCGATCGCGATTTAGACGAACTCTTGGCAGAAAAGTTATTCGCTCAAGTTCGCAAATCTCTGCAAAATGATTTCGATTTGTTGGTGAGTCGGAATTGGCTGCAACTAATCACTGATGCTCCTGGCAGAAGTAAGCATTATCGCCGATTAGAAACAATCCCGTCAATATTTAATGAATCGGAGATCTCGAATTATGAGAGCAATTTGAGTTCTAAAGCACAGATTTATCTAGATATGTTTAGTTTTCTCGATCCGAGTTTGCCTTTGTTGGCAGAACAAGTTGTAGCAGAAACAGATGAAGATAATCATCGGGTATTTTTGTACGTTGACTATCTAGTACCAGAATCCAGTCTCCTGGAAGATGCTGTCGATCAATTTCAAAGTGAATTGCAGGAAATTTGGGATTCCGGGCAAATTCATCCTTTAATAATTACTTATTACAGCGCTCACCAAAATAGCAATAAGGAGTGCGTTGTTTATCCTGTTTGCATTTACTTTATGGAACGTGCTAAATATTTGTGCGGCTACGGTAGCACTCCCAAAGGTGATATCAATTGGTACAAATATCGGCTCGATCGCATTATTTCCAAACGCATAGAACCGCTAGATTGGCAAGACCCTCGCGTACCGCAATTGTTAAGGGAAAAATATCGGGAAAATAACCTGCCAACTCCCAAAACAGTCAACAATATGTTAAAAGAAGCTTGGGGCTGTGATTTTTATAAGGAAACAGGGCTGATGGTATTGCGGTTCGATCGCACTTTTGCTGAATCCTACCTGCAAGGAATCGCCATCCACAATACTTTTACTGCCATAGACTGCGATCGCGCCACTACATTAATCACCCAATATACTCCCAACCCAGACAATCGACAGATTCTTTTAGATATACTTCAGTCTCGTCCTAGCACCGATATTTACTACCAAGTCAAGTACCGACTTACAGACTACTATGTCGTCAGATGGTTGCGAGCCTTGGGTTCACAAGTTGAAGTTTTACTACCTTGGGATTTGCGACAAGAAATGGTTATAGAATGTCAAAATACTTGGAATTTGTATAAATAATACAATACCACAAGCTGAGCATCAGGGCCGATCGCACTTTACGGAAGGATCTCCGTAGCGCGATCTCCGATCGCCGATCGCCCCAAGCGACACACCAAGCAATACCGATCGCAATACTGTCCATATGCAAACCACTCCTCATCCGGTATGACAGCCCAAGATTGCCTTAATAATTTTTAATTCTTCAACGTGTAACTCTATCTAATTTACTATTGTCACCTAAATTTTCCACAAAAATCAACCCCCGGAAAAATAATCCGCAACTCCCCCGACTTCCATCAAACCAATCATTTTTCAGACATAACTGGCGCTCCACCTACCCAAAATGACAACAAATAAGGTAAAGTAAACGGCACAATAGTCTAAGGTTCTGGAAATGCCACAACTAGAGCAAATTCACCCTTAATCGACAAAACTCACAGATACAGGCGACATTCACCGCCAACTACCAACCCCTAACAACGATAAAAATGCAAACCTACTACTACGTTTTAGCCAGCCAACGCTTTTTACTAGAAGAAGAAGCTCTTGATGAAGTGTTTAAAGAAAGAACTCGCAACTACCACGAACAAGAAAAACAAATAGACTTCTGGTTGGTCAAACAACCCGCTTTCCTAGAAGCACCGGCAATGGCAGAAGTTAAAGCAAAATGCCCTCAACCAGCAGCAGCTATTGTTTCCACAGATCCAGTGTTCATTACCTGGTTGAAACTGCGATTAGAATATGTCCTGACTGGTGAATTTCAAGCACCGTCAGCAACTATTCCCGATGCCCTCGCATCCCTACAGACAGCATGAGTAATAAACAAGCACAAAAATCTACAGCGAAGTTAGGAATATTTAGGGGAAAATTGTACAATTTTATTGTGTCTGTCCCCCTATTTTCTGCTACTTCGATCGCAATTTTGACATTGACAATTTTAGCGAGTTCTGTTAAAGCTCAGTCAAGCTGCGAACCACCGAAGTCGGACGAATATCTACTGTTGATTGTCACCCAAACACCCGAACAGCAAGAAAGAGCAAAACGCTCTTTTCCCGGAAATACTGACAATACAGTTTGTCGGTACATTAACGACACTGTGACGCGGGTTGGTGGGTTTCGTAACTCGCAAATTGCCGTCGATTGGGTTAAATACATCAAAGATGTTGTCGGGTTGCAAGCTTATGTAGTTCGATCGCCCGCAGCAGCACTTCCCCAAAATCTGCCAGTCTACAACCCCCAGCCAGCAGCAGGTTCAGAACCAATCGCCAATCCTCAGACTGGGAATAGTGGGTTCAGTCCCCAAGCCCTCGGCCCCGGTTACGCCGTGTTAGTAGATTACTTCAATCAACCGGAATTAGCCGGCCAAGTCAAGCAAGCATTGGGTACGCAAGTAGGCTTAGCTTCCTACGGCCAACGTCCCTTTTTATTCGTTGCTTATACAACGGATCAAAACGCTGCTACTGCGGCGGTAAAAGCATTGAGCGATCGCGGTTTTTGGCCGATGTTGGTAGACAGCCGCCGTGTTACGGTAATTAGTCCTGCTGTTAGGTAAAACAGGACTTATACGATTTCTCTAAAATCGTGCAACACCCGAAGACCCCCCCTAGCCCCCCCTTACTAAGGGGGGGGACAAGAATACTGTTATTTCGTTTAAAATTGGTATTAGGTGAGCACAAATAGCTTAACAAAAGTGACGATCGCCCATTAAATAGAAATGAGCGATCGTCGTATTTAAAATTTTGCAAGGTGCCTTCGATACCTGCTTGACTTGGATGTGGATCTCGATTCAAATGTTGCGATCGCACGGACAAGTTCGCAAAATTGTTATATTTCCGGCTGCTGCGCCTCCAGCCAAGCTTGCAAATCCGCGTCGGTAGTAAAATCCAACAGCGCCTCACTCAAATCTTCGAGTACGGGTAAGGGAAGATTAGCAAGGCGCGATCGCATTTCCTCAGATATTTCCTGCTGTAACCGACGAGTCAATAGTCGGACAATCAGCGCACAGGCTTCTGCTTGTCTTCCTTGCTGCAATCCTTGCTGTAATCCTTGCTGCAATCCTTGCTGCAATCCTTCCGCTTTAGCATCTTGATAGAACCTCGTTTCCTGTAGTGTAATTCCCAACATCGATTCCACCTCCGCTCGACTTAACTGTGTAAATTTGTATGACATAATAGTGGCTAATAGTTCTATTATGTCACGGCTAGATTTCGCAAAATTCTTATATTTCCGACTGCTGCGCCTCCAGCCAAGCCTGCAAATCCGCGTCGGTAGTAAAATCCAACAGCGCCTCACTCAAATCTTCGAGTACGGGTAAGGGAAGATTAGCAAGGCGCGATCGCATTTCCTCAGATATTTCCTGCTGTAACCGACGAGTCAATAGTCGGACAATCAGCGCACAGGCTTCTGCTTGTCTTCCTTGCTGCAATCCTTGCTGTAATCCTTGCTGCAATCCTTGCTGCAATCCTTCCGCTTTAGCATCTTGATAGAACCTCGTTTCCTGTAGTGTAATTCCCAACATCGATTCCACCTCCGCTCGACTTAACTGTGTAAATTTGTATGACATAATAGTGGCTAGTAGTTCTATTATGTCACGGCTAGCTTCTGATGCAACTTCTTGCTGCACTCTGTTCAGCAAATACCTGGCTTCTGCTGGTGCTTGAGTCTCCTCGACAGTCGTCAACACCATCAGCGCAATTCCTAAAGGCAAGGCGCGAATATCGCCCAACTCATCTAAGCACACCCGATGCACTTGATTGCTGTTGAGCAAAGCTCGATAAGGATAAACATCGCTTTGTTCAATGCTGCGAGATGGATAAATCACCACAGCTTGCCAATCGCTATAACGACTGCGATTGCGGTAAAAATATAAAAACGATTCGCCAAACAACCTTTCGTAAAGTTGTTCGTCTTTCTGAAACTGAACTTCACAAAAATAGACGATGCCTGCACCTTCAGATTCTGGTGGCAAAAATACGCCGTCTATTTCAAATTTAGGTTCTTTGACTGCTACCGAGTCAAAGCGATAATTGGCAGCATTTGCTGGAGTTGTAGCTAGTAGATCGAACAGTAAAGTTGGCGATTGCCCGAACAGTTTGTAGAAGATTGAATCTCGTCGCATGAAGGATTTGCAAAGAAAGAGATATCAATTAATAATATATCATGAGATTGGCAGATTCCTCATATGATATATAGCCTTTCTCAAAAAGGTGAGGTATGACTGACAAGTTATATAACTACTGAAATCAAGAGGGCTGAAGCCCAACAACGTACCTCATCTTTCTGAGAACTCCTATAAGTCCTGTTATTGGCGTTGAAGCTGTTGCGGATTGTTTCCTGGCTGACTTTCTGCTCGTTTTTTTGCTTCCATTGCGGCTCCATAATCCGGTTTGTAGCGGATTGCTTTGTCATAGGAGGCGATCGCATCTCCGAACCTTTTTACCGCTACAAGGGCGTTACCGCGGCTGTACCAGGCTTCCGAATAGTCTGGTTTGACATAGACAGCTTCGTTGTAAGAGGCGATCGCATCTTCGTACCGCTTCAAATTGTACTGAGCATTACCTCTGTTGTACCAACCTTGAGATTCTTTCGGATTTAAATCCAAGGCTTTGCTGTAACACTCAATAGCTGATTCGTACTTGCGTAATTCGTGGTAAGACCAACCTAAGTTATACCAGGCTTGATGATAATCCGGTTTTAATTTAACAGCTTTTTCGTAAGCTTGTACCGCTTCTTCATGTCGGCGCATTTTCAGCAAAGCGATACCTTTACTGTACCAAGCTTGATAAAAATTAGGCTGAAACCGCACGGCTTTTTCGTAAGCTTCAAAAGCTTCTTGGTTTTTGTTCAATTCTAGGAAAACATTGCCTAAATTGTACCAAGCGTCAGAATTGTCGAATTTAATTTCAACTGCTTTTTGATAGGATTCTACAGCGCGATCGTACTGTTTTAGATTTTGGTGGGCTTGGCCGCGATTGTACCACGCAAGGTACAAATTTGGCTGAAAGTGCACGGCTTTTTCGTAGGATGCGATCGCCTCTTCGTACCGCTGCGAATCTAGTAAAGCATCGCCTCTACCTTCCCAGGCTGCGGGATAATCCGGCTGGATTTTCAAAGCATTGTCAAAAGATGCGATCGCCTCCTTGGACTGCTGCAACTTATCCAAAGCATAACCGCGCCCCGTCCAAGCTTCCAAATATTCCGGCTTTAATTCTATTGCCTTATCGTAAGCTGACTGTGATTCCTGGTATTTTTTCAACTCATATAAAGTTTTAGCTTTTTCCTGCCAAACTTCCGCATAATCCGGGCGGAGAGTTATGGCTCGATCGTAAGCTGCTAGAGCTTCTTCAAATCGGCTTAAATTGTAAAGAGTAATTCCTCGATTGTGCAAGTCAGTTGCATTGGCAGAATTAAAAGTATTCACACCATAAATTGATGCTATAATAGTGACACCAATAAAACTGGCAATCGCCCCTATTTTAAAATATAGTTTTTGCTGCGGTTTAATTAGCTTTTTTGCAGCAACAACTGGAGGTAATATCGGAACAGTACCGCTGAAAGATTTTTTAAATTCTTTAATAGCTTCTAGTGTTTCACCAGCACTCGCATAACGCTGCCGAAAATCGTACTTTACCATCCGATCTAAAATCTTGGCAAATTCAGGACTCACTGATGCTTTGTCGTGCCAAATAATTTCCTCTGTGTCTGGATTTTTCGGCATTTGGTGGGGATTGATGCCCGTGAGGAACTGAATTGCGATCGCACCTGCGGCATAAATATCGCTGCTGAGTTTTGGATTGCCGTGAGATTGTTCGCTGGGCATATAACCGGGAGTGCCGATGCTCACACTTAAGCTATTCTTGGGCTGAGGATTAGTAATTTGAGTAGTGATTTCCTTGACTGCGCCAAAGTCAATTAACACTAACTTACCATCTCGATCTCGGCGCAGAATATTGCGCGGATTGACATCGCGGTGAATCACATTTTGCTGGTGTACGAAATCTAAAATCTCCAGAAGTTCCTCTAAAATTGCAATTACTTCATCTTCTTTCATACCTGCGGAATTTCTAGAAGAACCCCCCCCAGCCCCCCCTTGGTAAGGGGGGGAGCCAACTCCAGCCACCCCTTGGTAAGGAGGGGAACCAACTCCAGCCCCCCCTTGGTTTGGGGGGGAACCAACTACAGCCCCCCCTTGGTAAGGGGGGGTTTGGGGGGGTGTAATTTCTTGACTTAAATCGTGGCCTTCGATAAATTCTTGAACGAGATAAAACTCTTGATTTTCTTCAAAGTAAGCAAAAAGTTGCGGAATGCGATCGTGATTTCCCAACTTATACAAGACTTGTGCTTCCGTATCAAACAAACGTCTTGCTATCTGTAAAGTTTCGGGATCCGTTGCTTGAGGTTTAAGCTGCTTGACGACGCACAGGTGATTACCTGGTAGCTGCTTATCTTCAGCTAAATAAGTTTGAGCAAATCCGCCGCCTCCCAAGTGACGGATAATGCTGTAGCGCGTGCCGAGTGTGATTCCAAGCATGAAGTTTACCAGAAAGAATTAGTTAAAAGCCTCTCCCTTTGAGGGAAAAATTAAAATCAGACTATTCATTACTCCAATCCTCCGACTTCTATGTAGAGGTCGCTCTGCTTCGGCTAACTGTCAACTGTCAACTGTCAACTGTCAACTGTTAAACTGATATTTCCGATGTTTTCTCCCCTTTCGGAGTAAAACAGGGGTTGGGGGAGAGGTTTTGTATCTGATTTAGTTTAACTAATTTGCGATCGGCTTTACAGCAGAAAGTCTATGAAAATACCAGTAGATTCTGCCGACAAGTGGTAATATCGTCAGTGCATCATGTTGGTGGTGACAGTTGCAGTTTAAAAAATCATCTGTTCACCATTTGAATTGTATGTCAAAAAACAATCCAACTCTTGTGGGGTGGGCTTCTAGCCCGCCCCTAATAGGCAATGTTTATTTACACAACAACTTAGCAGTCAGTTTATTGAGAATTAGCCTGCAACCAAGCTGTCAAATCTTCCGCGTTTGAGAAATCTAACAGGGCTTCTGCTAAATTCTCTAATTTGTCGATCGACAATTCCCCGATTCGGGTTTGAGTATCCGGGTTTAGTTGACCTAAACGGCGATTCAGCAAACGCATAGTGAACTCTATTTGTCCTTGTTTCTTGCCTTCTTCCCTGCCTTCTTCCCTGCCTTCTTCCCTGCCTTCTTCCCTGCCTTCTTCCCTGCCTTCTTCCCTACCTAAAGCCACAGAACCCTGCTGATCTTGAATCAAAAACTCTTG
Organism: Microcoleus sp. CAWBG58; assembly: GCF_020883045.1. Lineage (NCBI taxonomy): Bacteria > Bacillati > Cyanobacteriota > Cyanophyceae > Oscillatoriales > Microcoleaceae > Microcoleus > Microcoleus sp. CAWBG58. Next base: position 67,008 of record NZ_JAHRFA010000018.1, read on the forward strand.
ACTCTGCAAGGTGTTAAATTCCTCTAGTGTTAAACCAACTTGATTGGCAATTTCAAAAGCTTTTTGAATTTCGGGGACTGTAGCCATTATTTGAGGTACTTCATTCAAGGTGCTAGTGGTTTTAATAAAGTAAACCCACTTATCCGCGATTGTTTCTAATTCCTCTAATCCTTTCTGGAATTTGGGCAACTCTACAAATACTAACTCCATCTGATTTTGGGGATAATCAGACAGGCGTCTTTTTTCTTTGAAAACAAAACGCGAAATCACGTCTTGAGAATCGTTAAACATTTCAAAATCTGTGATAGTCAAAGCAATCACAGGCCGCAATTGCCGATAAAATTCTCCCATTGTTAGTTGCAGTGCATAAGTTTTGGCAGCATTGTACAAAACCCGCTTGCTAAATGCCTGCACGTTCAAAACTTGCATTTCGATAATTACGAATGTGCCGTCGTTTAGTCTGGCTTTGACATCTAAATAGCTATTTTTAAGTTCGACTATCGGGGGGAGTAGAGAAGGATCGATAATTTCTAAGCTTTCAATAATGGCTTCCCCATCATTGAGCAGGGCATTCAAAAAACTAATCAGAATATCTGTGTTTTGATTCGAGCCAAATATTTTCTTGAAGGCAAAGTCTATTTTGGGATTGATGAATCTCATATTATTTTTTTCCTCTCAGATATTTAGATTGCAGACTGTACACTGTACACTTTACTTTGATTTAACATGGTTGAGACGCATGGGCGAGAAACCCGGTTTCTATGATTTTTGGCAACAATAACGATAAATCTACCAAGAAACCGGGTTTCTGATGCGATCGCGAGTCAGTCCTATTTTAGTTTAAACGGATTTCAAAATCTCATCGTCAACGGAAAAATCTATCTCAGCTTTGTCTCGCCCGGAAACTACATAATCATTCTGAAACGAATCTTTCAATCCCGAAACTAAGTCAAACTCCGGTTTCCAGTTAAGTTCGGTGACAGCTTTGTTAACCGAGGCGAAAAAGTGCTGCAATCTCATGGGGAAAGCTTTCTTTTTGCCGAAGTCAAATTGTTTCGGATCGTAGTGTACAATCTTGATAGCATCGGGTGATTTGCCTGCGGCTTGAATGCAGGCGCGGGCTAAACCATCAAAGGTGACAAATCGATCGCCCGAAACGTTGTAAATTTGCCCGATCGCCCTTTCGTTACCCAAAACCGCCGCCATCGCATTCGCCAAATCCTGACAGTGCCCCAACTGCGTGAAGTGCATCCCGTTACCAGGAATCGGAATCGGGCGATCGCGCGCAATGCGATCGAAAAACCAAGCCTCTAAATCGTTATAATTTTGAGGGCCGTAGATATAAGTCGGGCGGATCGAAGTCCAAGGCAAACCGGACTCTGCTAAATAATTTTCCGTGTCGCACTTACCCAAATGTCGGCTTTTGGGATCGGTAGCGTCTCCTTCGATATGAGGCATTTGGTCGGATTTCAAATAAACCCCCGCAGAACTCATATAAACAAAGTGCTGCACCCGCCCCTTAAATATCTCAGCTAAAGGCTTTGTATCGCTCAGTTCCCGACCGTTGTTGTCAAAAACCGCGTCAAACTCAACCGCCGATAACTGTTCTTGCAATTGTGCAACATTTGTGCGATCGCCCAAAATCTGTTTTACCCCCGCCACCGGTACAGGCTTGTTGCCGCGGTTAAACAACACCACTTCATGTCCTTGTGCTGCTAAAATCTTAGTAAGATAAACCCCAATAAACCGAGTACCGCCCATCATTAAAATTCGCATTATTGCCCGTGCTCCTTACAGTTAGTCTCAATATCTTACAATAAAGCGAGTATCTTGCTTTGCAAGCACTTGGCGATCGCATCAAGCTTAAAGAAACCGGGTTTTTAAACCGAATATCCGGGCTGAAACCTGTGTATTTTCGTAAAAAAACTGGTTTCTACGTCCAGGAAAAGTCAAATTGTGCGATCGTTCAAAATAAACATAATTTAAACTCACCTAAAATAGCCCTATGCAAGTACCCCGGCTGCACCCTGAAACAATCGAAGAAGTCAAACAACGAGCCGACATAGTAGACGTTATTTCCGGTAGAGTCATCTTAAAAAAACGCGGCAAAGAATTCGTCGGCTTGTGTCCATTTCACGACGAAAAATCTCCCAGTTTCACAGTCAACCAAGCCAAACAAATGTACTATTGTTTCGGCTGCGGCGCAGGCGGAAACTCCTTTAAATTCCTCATGGAATTAGAGAAACGCTCCTTCAGCGAAGTAGTATTAGAACTAGCAAAAAATTATCAAGTCCCCATCAAAACAGTCGAACCAGAACACCGACAAGAATTGCAGCGCCAAATTTCTTTGCGGGAACAACTGTATGAAATCTCAGCACTAACCGCCAAATTTTACGAACACGCTTTACGCCAATCTCAAGGAGAAGAACCCTTAGCATATCTCAAATCAGAACGCAAGCTCAGCGAAGAAACTATCCAACAATTTCAACTAGGTTATGCACCCCAAGGTTGGGAAGCACTTTACAGTTATTTAGTAGAACAAAAAAACTATCCGGCGCAATTAGTAGAGCAAGCAGGATTAATTGTACCGCGCAAATCTGGAGGAAGTGGCTATTACGATCGCTTTCGCAATCGCATCATGATACCCATTCGCGACACGCAAGGTAGAGTCATCGGTTTTGGCGGCAGAGCTCTCGGCGACGAACAACCGAAATACCTCAATTCTCCCGAAACAGAACTATTCGACAAAGGCAAGACTTTATATGGCTTAGATACAGCCAAAATAGCTATTAGCAAAGCCGATCGCGCGATCGTCGTAGAGGGGTACTTTGACGCGATCGCACTTCAGGCAGCCGGCATCTCCAACGCCGTAGCATCCCTCGGCACAGCCCTGAGTTTAAACCAAGTGCGGCAGTTATTGCGGTACACTGATTCTAAACAAATTATCCTCAACTTCGACGCCGACAAAGCAGGAACCAAAGCAGCAGAAAGGGCGATCGGAGAAATAGAACAACTCGCCTATCAAGGAGAAGTACAACTGCGGGTACTCAACATTCCCGACGGCAAAGATGCCGATGAATACCTCAAAACTTACTCCCCAGAACAATATCGAGAATTGCTAGACAATTCCCCATTGTGGCTCGATTGGCAAATCCAACAAATGCTAGTCAATCAAGATTTGAAGCAAGCGGATACTTCCCAGCAAATCACCAAAAAAATCATTAACTTATTAACCAATATTAGTGACGACAATCAGCTATCACATTATCTGCAAAAAAGTGCCGAAATTCTCAGTAAAGGAGATTTTCGTCTCACAAAAATGATAGCCGAAAACTTGCTCAATCAAGTAGTCAGCGATTGGGGACAACGGCTGAATCAAGACGAAGCATTGACAATGCCACTGTTAATTAGAAACAAGCTGAAGCCGAGCAAACAATATAAAAAACAGCGCAGCAACAGCGATAGCAAAAGCTCAAAAACAGGCTTTTCAGTAGCAGCTCGCAGTCTGTTAGAAGAAGCAGAAGCGCAATTATTGCAGATTTACTTGCACTGTCCCGAATACCGTCAAGAAGTCAGAGAAGCCATAGAAGCTAGAGACGTACAGTTTAGTTTGTCCCATCACAGATTTTTGTGGCATCTGATTGTGAATGCAGAAATATTGCACAATATCTATTTACAAGCAGCGCCTTCTGAGTTAATATTAAAATTACAAGATAGTTTTATTGAATATCCGACCCAACTCAATCAAATCTCGCATTTATTTCATTTAAACGAGTTTTCGGAAAAAAATGTATATCGCGCGCCTTTAGTTATTCGATCGGCGATCGCCTGTATCGAGCAAATCATCAGCATCAAGCGTCGCCGGATTGCGATCGATATGTGGCAGAAAACCGATGCTGCTGTAGAACATTACCAACAAATGTGTGCCGAACAAGAATGGATAGAGGAATTAGAGAGGCTGCGTCAAGTTAATTTTTACGATTTAACCTCCCTACCTTGGGCTTGAGTGGAAGGACTAAAGTCCTCACTACAAACCAGGTTCGTAGTGAGGACTTCAGTCCTTCCAGGTTCGTAGTGAGGACTTCAGTCCTTCCAAGTTCGTAGTGAGGACTTCAGTCCTTCCAAGTTCGTAGTGAGGACTTTAGTCCTTCCAAGTTCGTAGTGAGGACTTCAGTCCTTCCAAGTTCGTAGTGAGGACTTCAGTCCTTGCTACAAAAAACCTTATTAATAATCGCAAAACAGAGTTTCGCGAGTCTCTCTACCAGTCACCGGATTAGTACCTTTTGCAACCTTACAAAGCTTTTCGATCATATCGTCTCGGAGCAGAGTCTCAGTAAAATCAGCACCGTCAATCACAGCTCCTTCCAGTCTGGTATTGTAAGCAAAAGCACCCTCAAGGATAGCATTAGTTAGATTTGTTTTCATCATCCGAGCCAAATCCAAAGTCGCACCCGTTAAATTAGCGCCTTCAAAATTTGCCTCTTCCATATTGGCACCAAACAAGCTCACGCCACGCAAATCTGCATTGGTAAAATTGCTGTTGCGAAGATTAGCTTTATTAAAACTGTCGTTAGTCAAAACTTTTCCACTAAAATCAGCACCAACTAGGATTTCTTTGTCGCGATCCAAGGCGAAAGCAGGTGCGGGATTGATGGCGATCGCCCCAGCGGCAATTACTGCTAAAATAACAAAACTCAGCAAGAAAGTATAAATATTTTTGCGATGTTGGCGAATTCCAGAATTCATAAGTTAAAGCTAATGGGCAGCAATGACAGTTCAGAATTGAATTCTACCAGAAAGCGCTCCTCTTCGGTGGTTCCCGCCGCCTCCCACTCTCCCCAACGGGCAAACTCTCGGGATATAGGCACGTTGGGAGAAAACTTAGTCGCCGAGTGGTTGCAGCAGCAAGGTTGGGAAATCCTGCACCGCCAGTACCGCTGTCGCTGGGGAGAGATTGACATCATCGCCCTCGGAAGAGATGAATCAAGCGAAAACAACCCAGGAATTCGCGATCGCCAATTCCCAACATTAGCCTTTGTAGAAGTCAAAACTCGCCGTCGTGGAAATTGGGATGCTGGCGGAATCTTGGCTGTTAGTGCAACGAAACAAGCCAAACTTTGGCAAACCGCCGAAATATTTTTAAGCACTCGTCCAGATTTAGCAAATAATTCTTGTCGGTTCGATGTCGCCCTAGTCAGGTGCGAGCCTTCATCGCAAAAGACCAAGCAAATATTACCACCAACGACAGCAAACTCTCAATCCGCCCTTGCCGGAAACTACCGGCTTACCCTGCAAGAATACATTCGATCGGCTTTTAGTGATTAGAAATGTCAAATTAAAAATTACAGGCTAAAATTAAAAAGTAATACCGCTTGGTAATTTTTAATTGTTAACTTGCCTTGACAGTAGCCCATTGGTTTCTTCATCTTTAACAGACGTGGAAAAAGCGTTAACTCCTCTGCCCCTCTTGCCTTCTCCCGATCGGACTGTGCGATCGCAGGCAATTGATCTGCTCCGCAGTCTAGGCCAGAGTTTCCGGGCAATATCCGAGACCCTTGACAAACTGCTGGCGAAACGCTTCAATTTCTTTGCGGTCTGGGCTTCCGTGACAAACCACGGCCACCTGGTAGCGGCGCATCACGCTCAGCGGCGACTGTCCCGTTTCCAAGCTCCACAGTGCCATTTGCAAGCGAATTTCAGGATCGTAAGGAATCCCGACTTCGTTCATAAAAGCCCGAAAATCCCCGTGCATTTCTGGAGTCAAATATTGGCTCATTTTCACCTTCACTACCCAGCCGTCAATTTGGTGAATAACAGTGATAAATTGCAAAGGAAGATGACTAGCCGTGCGTAGGTAATCCACGACTCTCAGAGTGAGGCTAGTATTGGCGATGTAGTAGAGGTATTCCATAACTATCCTTCGAGCAAAGCTGATGCTACACCTCTATAGTCGCGGGCTATACCCGCCACCACAAGGGGAAAAGCACCCGACTTGGGATGGGGGTTTTTACCCAATTTGTTACCGAGCTGACAGATTTTTGACAGGAATTCACCCGATGACAGAGATTGACTGGTCTTTGGACGCTTATGATTACGAACTTCCGCCCTCGTGCATTGCCCAAAATCCCGTAGTGCCGAGGGACAGTTCTCGGTTGTTGGTGGTAGATTCTCCGAGCAGCCACCAACACCGGATTTTCCACGATTTGCCGGATTTGCTCGAACCCGGAGACTTGCTGGTACTGAACAACACCCGTGTTCTGCCAGCGAGGCTCTACGGGCATAAACCCAACGGCCCGGCTGTGGAGATATTGTTGATGGAAGAACGCCAGCACAACTGCTGGCTGGCTTTGGTTAAACCCGGGAAACGCTTAAAGTTGGGAGCCAAAATTGAGTTTGAGCCCGCCTCCTGTGATGACTCTGCGGAAGGGCCTTGCTGTTGCCTTCCCCAGGCTGTGGGAGTCGATCGTCGATTGACTGCTACAGTAATTGCTAGAGACGAGCCAACAGGAGGACGGCTGTTAGAGTTTGACATCCCCACAGATTCGACTCTGACGAAGTTTTTGGATGAATACGGCCACGTACCCCTGCCTCCGTACATCGAAAATTCCCAAGCTGCGCCGGAACAGTACCAGACTGTTTATGCCGAAAAGCCTGGGGCGGTGGCAGCTCCGACAGCAGGGTTGCACTTCACCGAAGAATTGTTCAGCCGCTTGGAAGAGCGGGGAATCGCAAAAACTTTTGTCACCCTCCACGTCGGAGTCGGAACGTTTCGCCCGGTGGAGGTGACAGACGTGACGGCTCACAAAATGCACGGCGAATGGGTGGAAGTACCCGCCAGCACCGTCGAGAAAATCCGGGAAACTCAAGCCCGAGGCGGGCGGATCTTTGCCGTGGGTACGACAGCAGTGCGAGCTTTAGAGGGAGCGGCGGCGGCGAGCGAAGATTTTTCGTTGCAGCCTTTTTGCGGCCAGACAAATTTGTTTATTTATCCCGGTTACAAGTGGCGGGTTGTAGACGGGATGATTACCAATTTTCACTTGCCGCGCTCTACTTTGATGATGATGGTAAGCGCGATGATTGGAAGGCCTCGGCTGTTGGATTTGTACCGAGAGGCGATCGAGAATCAGTACCGATTTTATTCTTTTGGCGATGCCACGATTATTTTACCGATGGCAAGGAACGATTAACTCATATCTGGCACCATTCTCAAACTTTCTTTTAGGGCGGCCCAAAGTGGCCACCCCACAAGAAAATATATGTGTTCTCCAACAGCCGGCAAAGCCTGTTAACCGAGAATGGTGCAAAATATCAGAAATGCCAATTGTTAATTTTTAATCTATTTATTCTTCCTCCTCTTCTTCATTGCCGGGATACACGAAGCTGTTGGAACGCCCAGTCAGAACAGATTTGCCGAGAGACAAAGCTTTCTGAGCTGCCACTACAGCTTTGCGCTTCCATGTGGCTTTACGCATATTCTTTCTGGATTTGGAGGTTTTCTTCTTAGGGACTGCCATGACGCTAAATACTTTCTGGTTGTATAGACAAACAATCATTCTAGCCGATTTTGCCTGAATAGCTTACTCGACAAACCACAACCAGCAATATCCATTAGTAGGGTGCGTCAGCGACTAGCTTCTCGAACAACACGCTCAATCCCCAGACTGACGCACCCTACATTTATAGTACGTAGGGTGCGTCAGCCATTAGCCTCTGTAACCACACATCAAATCCCTCGGCTGAGCCACCCACTCCAGCTTAAAGTTCGTGAAAATAGTACATCACGACGCCAGTTACTGGGTCATTCTCGATGCTGACATAACCCGTTTTCAGCATTGCCGTGAAAGCCTCTTCCACTTCAGCAAAAGTAGCGCCGGTTGCCATCACCCCTTGAGTGACAGATAATCTTGCATTTTTTGTATAAGCTGCCTTCAGGAGTTTAATCCCTAACTGTTCCGGGGTTTGCTTCTGGTATGTCGAGGCGATCGCCCCGCTGGTGGAAGATAGCGGTATACCTTGGGGAGATACCCCGAGTTTGCCCCTGAGAGTGGCATTGTGCTCGTCCACCATCTTCGGCAACACCAGCAAGTCAAACAATTGCCCGAACCCAAATAACCCAAAGGTACACAGCCACAGCAAACCCGTGCCAATCTTGCCGTTGTAGAGGCGGTGGAGTCCGAATGGGCCGAAAAAACAAGCTGCCCATAAAAGGTAACTAACACCTAAATTGCTCATTTGATGCCCGTCCTGCCTGGTTATTTTAACTATTGCGCTCCCTCAATATATATTTTGTACTTCACTATTTTGTGGTTAAACAGCTTGACAGCGGAATTTATTTGTGCTTTATCTTATGGATTGACAAAAAGCAGCATTTTCTTCCCGAAAGCCTTTTGTGTCAAAGCCGATGAGTAATTTTGCGTAGCAATTCTTAACGCCAGCGACATATTTCCAGGGTCGAGAGCTTGGTAAACTGGAGGCTGTGGCAATTTCAGCAGCTTTGATCTGAGTGTCACAGAAAGCGCAAAAGTGCGCCGGACAGCGGTGGTCGGAGATACAAGGGCGATCGCCCGCAGTACCCGAAACATCAAACAAGCGAGCAATTATAAGCAAAACATCCAATAAACATATGGTAGATTCGCTCAAAAAACCCGCTTTTGCCGAGCAGCAAGAAGCAAAAACCCCAGCCAAAGAAACTATTCTCACACCGAGATTTTACACAACAGACTTTGACGAGATGGCCAAAATGGACATCTCGGTAAACGAAGCCGAACTCGAAGCAATTATCAAAGAGTTCCGCGTTGACTACAACAAAACCCACTTCGTGCGCGATGCCGAGTTCGATCAATCTTGGGAACATATCGACGGCGAAAAGCGCAAGTTATTCATTGAATTCCTCGAACGCTCTTGCACCGCTGAGTTTTCCGGATTCTTGCTATACAAAGAACTGGCACGCAAACTCAAAGACAAAAATCCGGTACTCGCCGAAGGTTTCTTGCTGATGTCCCGCGATGAAGCGCGTCACGCCGGATTCCTCAACAAAGCGCTGTCCGACTTTGGTTTGTCTCTAGATTTGGGTTTCTTGACAAAGAGCCGCAGTTACACATTCTTCAAGCCGAAGTTTATTTTCTACGCTACTTACTTGTCTGAAAAGATCGGTTATTGGCGCTACATCACGATTTATCAGCACTTGAAAGCCCATCCTGAAGACCAAATTTATCCAATTTTCCGCTTCTTTGAAAATTGGTGTCAGGATGAAAACCGCCACGGAGATTTCTTCGATGCAGTGATGAGAGCTCAGCCTCAGATGTTGAACGATTGGCGCGCTAAGCTGTGGTGCCGTTTCTTCTTGCTGTCGGTATTCGCGACAATGTATCTCAATGATATCCAGCGCAGTGGTTTTTATCGATCGCTCGGACTCGATGCTCGCGAATACGACATTGAAGTGATCAAAAAAACCAACGAAACAGCAGGCCGCGTCTTCCCGGTAATGCTCGACGTAAATAATCCCGAGTTTTACGAACGGTTGGATGTTTGCCTCAAAAACAATCAGCAATTAACCGCGATTGTCGAGTCTAAAACTCCGAAAGTTTTGCAATTGTTCCAAAAATTGCCTCTGTATGTATCCAACGGTTGGCAGTTGGTGAAACTGTACTTCATGAAGACGATTGAATCGCCTTCTGTTGAGGGTGCTGTCCATTAAGTTTTGATTTTCTATCCTCCGTTATGGCGGTTCTGTAGTAAGCAGAACCGCTTTTTTTAGTATGATGTTAGTCTTAAAATAAATAGTGTTGACAGAATATATAAGAGCTGATTAAGTTATGACATTAAGTGCGATCGAGTTTCAAATTCAATTGAGCGAACTTTACCAAGGAGTTGATTTTGAGATGAAAGGTGAGTAATATGCGATCGGGAAGACGTAACGTGATGATAACTTATCAAGTTTAGGATCTTTTTATTCAGACAACCCTAATATATTTAGCACAAGGCCCGTTTGAATTTTGCTGGACTTCAACTTCAACGATCGAGCCCGGTTGCAGTTGAGCGATGCAGTCCGAATCGATGAATCCTTCGCGGAAGTAGATATCTGGAGTTCCATCGCTAGGAGTTATATGACCCCAGTAGAAACCTTGCTGTGAATTGTAGCGCTTGTGTTTGACTATACCTTGTTTGATATTTGGAGAGGAAAGTCGATCGCATAATTCTTGAAGTTTTCGATTTTTGGGAGCAATTGCCAGCGCACGTTGGCAATAAGCTAACGCTTCGTTCTGTCTACCTAACTTTCCGAGTGCACAAGTTAAATCCTGAGTAACGAGAGCTAAACCAAAGCTATTTCTCGATTTTTCATCAATTTCAAAACCTTGGATGAGTAGGATGACAGCTTGTTCTGTTTCTCGATTGCTCAGTAAAGCTTGACCCATTGCCGTGTAAACTTTCGCTAGGTGGGGTTGGTCATCAAGTTCTTCTCCAAGTGTGATACTTTCTCGAAAATACATGAGGGCTAATTTAAAATTTTCAGGGTCTTGCTGTTGGCTCAAGACCTGACCTAAACTATTCAAGATAATTGCCTGTCCTCGCTTATCTTTGAGTTTCTCGGCGGCTAGATTGTAGCCGCATCGAAGCATTGCCTCCGCTTCCTTCCATTTTTCCTGTTTTCGTAACAATCCTCCCAAGCTATTTAACACCATTGCTAAATTGCGGCAATCGTCCAACTCTTCAAAAATATCTTGACTGCGGCGAAGAACTTCCTCGGCTTCGTTCCAAGATTCTTTTTTAGTTAGCAACAAACACCCTTGATGATGCAACACTTCTCCTAAAGCTCTCTGTGTTGTTTCTTGGAGTTGTCGATCGCCTATTTCTTTGCTAAGTTCAAGGCTACGCTCAAAATTATCGATAGCGTCTTTAAGGTTCCCTTGCTGTTGTGAGACTGCACCTAAACGGATCAATGTAATGACCTGCTGTTGTTGATTGTCAAGCTGCTTGTCAATAGCAAAAATGCGATCGAGCGTTTGGATGGCTTCTTCATGGCGACCCTGTTGCCGCAACACTCCGGAGAGATAGGTTAGGGTTATTGCCTCACCTCGTTGGTTGCCAAGTTCTTTCTGAGCTACGGCGATACGCTCAAGTGTTTCGATGGTTTCTTCAAGGCGACCCTGTTTTCGCAACACTCTACTTAAACTGATTAAGGTCATGGTTAAACCAGGTTGATTGCCAAACTTTTCCTCAATGGCAACACTACGTTGGAAAGTGGCGGCAGCTTCATCAAGTTTGCCTTGTTGCTGGAAGATTCCGGCTAAACAGTTGAGTCCGATCGCAACTTGTTTTTGGTCATCGAGAGCTTGGCCAATCTCCACCACCTGTTGAAAAGTGGCGGCAGCTTCTTTGAGATTGCCTTGTTGCAGTAAGACTCCGGCTAAACAGTTGAGTCCGATCGCGACTTGTTTTTGGTCATCGAGAGCTTGGCCAATCTCCACCACCTGTTGAAAAGTAGCGGCAGCTTCTTTGAGATTGCCTTGTTGCTGCAAGATTCCGGCTAAACCGTTGAGTCCGATCGCAACTTGTTTTTGGTCATCGAGAGCTTGGCTAATTTCTACCGCTTTCTCGAAAGCTTCTAAAGCATTATCAAGTTGTCCTAGCTCCTGAAATAAACCACCTACAAGATTTAATTTTATTGCGACATTTCGTTTGTCACCTAATTGCTCTTCAATATCTGCACTTCTCTGAATAGCATCGATAGCCTCGTGGAATTTTCCTTGTTCCTGTAAAAGCCTACCGATGCTGGTAAGTACCATTAATAAACTGCGTTGGTGTCCCAACTCCTCAAAAATAGTACGACTGCGCCGGAGGACTTCCAACGCTTCATTCAAGCACCCTCGATCGTGTCGAACTTTACCTAAATTATGCAGTACCATGCCCCTATGGCTTTTGTCGTTTGATTTCTCAGAGAGAACATAGCTACGCTGAAGAGCATCTTCAGCTTCGTCAAGGTTTCCCTGTCGTCGCAGTAATCCACCCAAACTGTTCAGAACCATTGCCAAGCCCTCTTGGTTCCCAAGTTGCTCATCAATATTTGCAGCACGCTTGAAAGGATCAACGGCTTCATCAAATCTCCCTTGTCGCATTAGTATGCCACCTAGAGTTGTGAGCCACTTGGCTTCAGAAAGTTGACGAGGTGCTTTCTCCTCGATTTTGCTGAGAATTTCTGGAATACCCTCTAGCCTTGTTTCTGCACTAGACCACTTACCCTGCAAAGATAGATACTTTGCTTGCTGAATCCGAAATTTGATAACAACATTCCAGTCTTCGTTACGCTCTGCTAGTTGCTCGAATCCCTCCATGAAAGTAACTGCTTGTTTCCAGTAACCGTATCGTTCAAAAAACGGTTGAAGGCCGATCGCAAAATTGTACTTTTTTTTCTCTTTGTTCCTAGATGTAGTTTCTTGTTGTTGCAACCACTTTGCCGCCAGAACAATGTTATTGAATTCTTCTGCGATAAATGAAGCAACAGAGCCTTCGATTTTGCTCGACTTAACAAACTTAATCAAGAACTCTGCGTGTCGGGCTGCTGCCTCTTGCTCTAACTCACGTTCGATCGAAAGTTCGCGAGCAAATAGACGAATGAGTGTATGAAAGACAAAACGATTTTCCCCCACTTCAGCATAATTGAGCAACGACAGCCGGCAGAGATAATCGAGCAACTCTTGTGTCGCGTACTCATCCTCACAGCCACTTGCCGCCATTGCAGTTCGCCGAGAAAATCCATCCTCAGCACAGACGCTCAAACTAGCAAAGAAATCGATTTCTTCCGGCTGAAGGTGCTTCAAACTCAAAGAAAAGCAAGCCAGCAAATCCCAACGCTCGTCACCTCTGACTTTCAACCTTGCCAGTCGCTGTTCCTCACCCAGAGATACTGCATAATCGGCAAGACTGCGCCTTTCATTAAGCTTCAATCCCGCACCTATAATTTGCAGCGCCAAAGGTAAATTACCAACCAATTGAATGAGATCGCAAGCAGCTTCGAGTTCAGCTACTACCCGAACTTTTCCGATTAGGGCTTCCAACAAATGCAGGGATTCTGAATTGGGAAGTACGGGCAGGTTAATTCGACCTTCATTAGGGATATCCAGCGAGATTGAGAGTCCGAGATCGCGAGTCGTAAAAATAAGCGCGCATCTCTTTCCACCGGGACGCAATTTGTGAATTTCAGCCTCTTCTGCATTGTCGAAAATCAACAGCATCCGACGGTGAGAAAATATCTCCTGCATAATAGTGCTGGCATCTCGTTCGTCTTCCAAGTCAATTTCCTCGCCGCACCGACGCGCAAATTCACGAGCAATGGCATTTATTTCCTTGCCATCCACCCGCAAACCAATCACGCCATCTGGGAAATTATCTTTATGAATAGTGGCAAAGTGACAGGCAAGGGCAGATTTTCCAATCCCTCCAATCCCAGATACACTCGCAATGCTGCATATTTTTTCCCCTTGAGGGCTTAACAGTAATTTTTCAAGCCGCGTCAACTCCTCCTCTCGACCCGTGAAAGTCGAAACATCCAACTGTGGCAACACAAAGGGAATTTTCCGAACAACTGATGGTTTTGGTTGTGTTGGCGGATGAATATTCAACAAACCTTTGCCAAGAACCAGGTTAATTTCGCGATCGGGTCTTCTGATTTGCACATTTTGAGGAAGTTTGGTTTTAAGGTAATCTGCCTTTAATTTCTCCTCTACGAAATCAGCAAGTTTCCGATCGGTGATCCATTTATTTTGGGGCATTATGAGGTTAAGCCCTTCGATCAGCGCCCCCGATAGCACGCCATGCTTGCCATCCAACCGCTCGTAAGCAACTTCCGAACTGTGAGAAGCGGCAATTAAAAAGCGCTTGCGTTCAGAATCTAGCCTCAGTAACTCGCTCTCCTTAAATTCCAGCAACTCGCCACTATGGCAGCTATCCAACCAAATAATCTGCTCTTGAACAGGACTTTGCTCTACGATTTCCCATAAATCTCTGAGCAGTATGCCATCCCATTTTCTGCGTCTAGGGTTAGCATGGCTGGTTGCTAGCAGAATTTGCTTTAAACTTCCTAAAGGTTTGGGGAGTCCATGTCCGGCAAAAAACAACAGTGCTGTATTTCGTCCGTCTTCGGTCAAAAACAGTGCGGTAATTTCATTTGAAAGTTCCTCAGCCTTAACCAATTTATCTGGATCGACCTGTAACTTTCCATCAATCTCGCTACAAGGGAACCGTCGCACCCGGAAATTATTATCGGCTTCCAAGAGTTGCGCGATCGCCTCAGCATCTGACGCTGGGGTTCTTAGGTGTTTCGGTTGACCTGTTCTAGCATCCTCTAAACCAGGATACTGATTGATCCCAACAACCAGTGCATTTCGCATTGTAAAGAATTTAATTTAACTTTTAAGCGCTATATCCTATTGCCAATGCACCCAAACGCGACTAAAACAGACCTGATGACAGCGATCGAGGCTAATTTCTGACTTAAACGCCTATTTTACTCTAACATAAACTTTAAATAACCATTTCACCTCGCAGGCTTCATGGCTGAATCTCCTCGAACGACTCTATTGGCGCTCCTACTCGCTCTGAAACAGCTAGAAACGCCACTCACCACCGACGAACGAGCGAAGCTGAAAACAAAGGGTCAACAACTCGCGATCGATCCAGACGACTGGGATTATATTCAAGAAGGCTTGATGGCTGTCATCCAGCAAAACCCCTCTCTCGATCGACTTTTTCAGACTGCTAAAGTTCAATTAGAAGCGATCGACGGCAACATCCCGATCGAATTACTACCAACCCAACAGGAAAAAGAAACAGAATTACTCCCCCAAAGCCGAGAAACTGTTACCTTCGGCTATACGGAAGGCGAACCGGACAAAACAAGTAATGAAATTGTCGATGTATCGATTAATGTATTGACCCAGAAAGATCCATCAACAACTACTAAAAATCTCAGCTTTCTTCAGCGAATTCAAGACGCTCTCCAAAAGTCAAAATCCTGAAGACTAAAGATGATGAGTGAAATTATTTATCCAACCTTAGATTTATTTCTGTACGACTTGCGCGATGAACTGGGCGATAGTGCTGGCGATCGCCCTAACGATCGAGTCAATTTTTCCCTAAAACTTCCCGAACAACTTCGTGCCTCGATCGTACAGCGAGATGCTGATATAGAAGGAGAGTATGTTGAACTATCGGGTAGTCGAGGCACACGGCAATTTGACAGTCGATCGCTTAAATATGCGTTAAAAGGGTACTACTATCCAGTCCGTTTGGGGGAGAGTTACGGACTGTTACTCGATTGTTCTGTCAAACATTCTTTCCGGCATCCCGATCGCAGCCAAACTGAAAAATTGCCCGTCAGTTGCTTTGCCGATCTTAAAGCAGAACTCGAACTGCGATTAGCTAACCAAAAGAGTTCGATCGGACAAGTCTGGATGCTATCGGGTCAAATTCCTAACTTTACCCCAGATAACGCTGAAACGATTGCGCGATCGTGCTGCCAAATTCCAGAACTAGAACTGGATTGGGATCGTGATTTTCGAGGCAAAAGTCAGTTTGCAGGAGGAATGATATTTGAGTTCTGGCGCTATGGTTTCAAAGGAGCGATCGCTTCCTCGATTTCGGATTCAATTTCTATCCGGAACATCCATCAAATTCAGGATAACAACACAGTTTTCATTGCCATTTATCCCGACTCAGAAACCGCTAAAAAAGCCTCTCAACTTGACTTCGACTGGCTCCGTTTATTTGCCTACCGCAGTAAAATTATCTGGGCTTACGGTCAAAGCCAATATCTGAGACAGCAACTCAAAGAGGATTTCGATCTAATTAAGCAATACTTGAAAGATTTCAATCAAAGTCAAACCCGAAGCTTAAACCTTAAAAAACTCCGTCAAATTCTGCTCGATGCTCAAAATACTTTTTCCAACTACTCGATCCATCTGAATTACCTCAATATTCAAAAACGTACCATAGAGGTTAACCTGCTCAACTACCAACGACGAATGGAGAGAATAAAACAGCGCTTGACAGAAGAATTTAAAGCAGAAAACGAGCTGGAAGCTCTGAAGCAATTGGAAGTTTTGAAGCGATTTGACGATGATGTTGAACACCGATATTTACTACAAATTCAGAATGATTGTGAAAGCTTCAGTTCGGGAGTAACTTTACTAGGAGAGTTAATTAACTCCATTCGGGGAATCACAGAAATTGACCAGTCAGAACGCGATCGCAACTTTCAAAACACCGTTGCGATTTTAGGCGTTGGACTGGCTGCCGGGTCGATGGTAGCCTCGATCGCAACACAATTTCCCGGTGCATCTGATCCCAAAGAAGCCACAAAATATCCTCTAGGTTCCACGCTCTCTCAGCTTGGCATTCCAGATCCTTGGTTGGTTCCTGCTGTCTCAGCGACAGCTAGCGTGGGCATAGGAGTTGTAGCCGCAGTTATCACCGCATTGGTTATCAAATTGATCTGGTTTTTCAAGAAGTAGTAGAAGCGATCGCAATTCATATAGTTTTAGGGGGAATTCCCACAGTGTGTCAACATTATTGCGTAAGTCGTGTAACATTTACCGCCATTCACCCTGAAGCGTAAACGCCGCCCAATAATAGGGAGACTGCCACTCTTTCTGCTGCAACATTTCTAATTGTGCCGCCCTTAAAGCTGCCGCTGGCGTCAACTCTTTTTTCAGCATTCCCTCATAGAAACTAGCCATTAATTTCGAGGTTCCTTCATCATCGACACTCCACAAACTCACCACCACTCGCTTCGCACCCGCATACATAAATCCTCTTGTCAATCCCACCATTCCCTCTCCTTGAATGTTCTGCCCCAATCCCGTTTGACAGGCACTTAAAACTACTAATTCTGCTGCTAGTTTGAGATTGAAAATATCCGTAAGCCGCAGGAATCCATTTAAGGGTTTGCCATTTGTGTCTACTAAGGACATGAGGATTCCTGATAATTCCGGGTGAGTGCTATTAGCGAAACCGTGGGTGGCAAAATGAATGATTTTATATTGGCTTAAATTTGGATTGGTTGCTGTGTCACGATTGGCTGCAAAATCCAAGGATTGGGTGCTAGAATTTTCCGAGACTAACGATTGAATGATTTGAGCTTCTTTGCGAGTAAATTGCAAACGGATCCACTGTCGGTTACTGTCGCCGATAGAGCGGCTTAAGCCAATATTTACTGATTCTATTGCTTCGCGATCTGTCGTAGTAGCGGGTGCTTTGAATCGTTCGTCTTGAGCGCTAAAAACTGGATCGGCAAACATTGCTAAAGTCCGAGTTGGGTTTGGTCGATCGCGATAATTTTGTCTTAATATTCCCAAGGTGGAAGCTGAAGGCAGCAGCACGATTTCATGCTCTACAATTAAAGGCTTATGGTCATTTTTACCGGATGTTTCGGGAAGAGAGAGGGCGGCAAAGGGAAGATAATTCAAAATGCCATCGCCAACTATCAGCAGGCGTTTTTGAGCGAGTTGTGCTGCGACAGGTTGTAAGATGATTTTACTGAGGGCGTTGCTAGCTTCGGTAACTCGATTGGGGATGTCTCGATACAGCGGATTAGTTACAGCGTTACGGAAATTGCGGGCGGCTGTTTCTATTTGGATGCGAGGAGGTAATTCGTAGCTGGTGATACTGGTTTTACTCACAACCCAGAGATAACTATGCTTTTCTCCTAAGCTATATTGCAGTAAGATTGTTTTGTCGTCGAGGATTTGTTCTTGAATCTGTGAAAGGGTTAAAGGTTGGGGTTGGGTGAGGGCGGCGTAACGGGGGCTGGTGGTGCGAATTTTTGCTTGAATTTCTTGATATTGAGATAGCAGGTTTTGGCGCTGTGTTTCTACTGCTGCTACTTGCGCCGGAGTCGGATTTTGAGTGCTAAAATTGTTGATTTTCCGTGTTTCTAAGGCATCGAGTTGTTGTTGTAAATTGCGTTCTTGTTCCAATAATTCTGGGGCGACTCCTTGGCGAATATCGGCCTTTGCTTCTTGCAAAAGTTCCAGTAAAGTGCGGGCGCGAGAACGTTCGCTGGCTTCTAAGGCTTTGGTATCATAGCCAGATTTGGGATTGGTTTTGTGCAGTTCCATTAACAGGTGAATGTAGAACTGATAATAGTTATTTACTGTGGCAAAGTATGAGGTGCGAAGTTGGTTGCTGCTAATTTTGGTGCGGAGGTTTTCGATGATTTTGATGCAGGATTCAATGTCGGTGAGGGCTGCAATTAGATTGCCAGAATTAGCTTTAATATTAGCAATATTGTAGAGGGTGAGAGCTTCTCCGGGCCGATCGCCCACAGCTCGAAACAGCGGCAGGGCTTGGTTGAAATAGTCTTGTGCTTGCTGCTTTTGGGCCGATTCTGAGTAGGCAACACCTATATTGTTAAGTGTAAGAGCTTCTCCACGCCGATCGCGCACTTGCCGTCTTAGAAGTAGTGCTTGGTTATAATAATCGAGGGCTGTTTGTTTTTCTCCCAAATCGTTGTAAGCTAAGCCGATGTTGGTGAGAGCAGTGGCTTCCTTCGTGCGATCGCCCATAGCGCGAAACAGGGTAAGGGCTTGGTTGAAATATTCTCTGGCTTGCTGTTGGTTTCCCAAATCGTTGTAAGCTAAGCCGATGTTGTTGAGAGTGGTAGCTTCGGCAGTGCGATCGCCCGACGATGCGCGCGTGTTTGGGGATATATTGAGTATGTTGCTCAAGGGAATTGCTTGAAGAGAGCGATCGTTCAATGATATGTCACTGTTTGGGGGTATTTGCAACAGGTTGTTGAGGTTGGTAGCTTCGATCGGGCGATCGCCCAATTCTCGAATTAGCGCCAGAACTTGGTTATAGTAGTCGAGGGCTTGCTGTTTCTCTCCTAAAGCATAGTAGACTGAGCCGATGTTATTGAGCATGATGGCTTGTTTCGGGCGATCGCCTAAAATCCGATTCAAAGAAAGAGCTTGTTTGTAGTAATCTAGGGCTTGTTGTCTCTCTCCCAATCTATTAGCAATCAATCCCATTTGATTCAGCGCGTAAGCTTCACTCTGTCGCTTTCCCAGCCTTTGATAAATCGAACGTGCTGCATCGAACTTTTGCAAGGCTTCTCGGTAAGATGATGCTGTTTGGCGATCGAATAGTTGGCTAGCTTCTTGAATCAAGCGATCGACTTCTTCAGTTTGCTGATTTGTTTGCTGATTTAATCGCTGTCTATTTTTCTGAATTAATCTCTCTGCTTCCCCCTCCGGGATTGAATTTCCACTGAGATCGAGAGTTGTCAGTTTACTCAATTCCGCTAAAGGTGTCGCATCCTGAATTTGATTTTTACTCAGATTGAGAGTTGTTAAATTCGTCAGTTTTGCTAAAGGTTTTATATCTGAGATTTGATTGGATTCGATGAAGAGTAACAGCAGATTACTTAAGCTAGATAATGGCTTGACATTCTTTATTTGATTGTTGCCCAAATAAAGAAACTCTAACTTAGTCATTTTTGACAATGGTGCCACGTCAGCAACTTGATTAGATGCTAGGGAAAAGCCTGTTATATCGGTCAATCCTGCTAACGGTGTGACATCTACAATTTGATTGGCTTCGAGAAAAATTTCTGTTAGATTAGTCAATCTCGATAGCGGTTTCACGTCTGAGATTTGATTAAAATTGAGGACGAGCGCTCTCAGATTAGTCAGTCCCGATAATGGTTGGACATCTTTTATTTGATTTGAACTGAGATTAAGCTTTCTGAGATTAGTGAATTTTGATAAGGGTTGGATATCGACTATTTGACTGCGAATCAGAGAAAGTTCTGTTAGATTAGCCAGGGTTTGTTGAGCGCGATCGCACTCTTGTGTTTTGGCTTTTGATAGCAACACCTCTACCGTATGTCTGGCTTGGGGGGTTAAATGCTCTTTGTTGATGCACCAATCGCCAAAGCTTGCAAATGTCTTGGGATTTGGCGTGGTGGCTGACGCTAGCAGGATACTAGCACCGACAGCTAACCCCCAACGCCCCCAAACCCAAACAGCGAGATTCATAAACCCTTGCTCAAAAAAAGACCTGTTTAACTGCTATTATAGTCGATCGCACCTTGTTATCTGCTATTTTCCTTGCTGCGTGCTAATTACGAGGCAACATCGGCAAATCTAGGACTGATATCATGTCCGATCGATCGCTATTAGAGGCCGGGGCGGGTTTACAAAATCTCTCATTTTTGTTAAATATCTAAGCGAACCGGCCCCTACAGGAATTACGATCAATTGACCGGACACGATATGACGCATAATTATAGTTTTTAAGCTATTCTCAACTCAGTATTTTTAAATTAGCGATCGCCCCCAAATCTAGCATCTACTATTTTCGGTTATTTTATGCAACTCAACAAAAAACAATTCAACAGATCCACTCTTGTTTTTGGTCTAGGAATGCTCGGTGTGTTCCTATTTTCTTTGACTCTACGCTTTTGGGAACTGGAGCGATTTAACAGCTTCGTATTTGACGAGGTTTATTACGCGAAGTTTGCCAACAATTATCTGACCAAAACGCCTTTTTTCAACGCTCATCCGCCGCTGAGTCAGTACATAATTGCGATCGGAATTGCGATCGGCACTCACCTCCCCTTCGGCAAAACAGCCGTCAACAGTCTAGCAGGTTCAATGCTCTCCCCTTGGGATTACCGCTGGCTGAATGCTCTGACGGGTTCTTTTATTCCCCTAGTTGTCGGAGCCCTGGCTTATCAGCTAGTGCGGCGCCGCACCTTTGCTTTTCTGGCTGCTTTATTTATCGCCTGTGACGGTTTGTTTTTAGTTGAATCTCGCTACGCGCTCAACAACATTTATCTAGTTTTGTTCGGAATCTTAGGACAACTATTTATTTTAAAATCCGTAGAAGCAGAAGGTAAAAAGCGCTGGCTTTGGCTGGTGGTAGCAGGAATAGGTTTCGGCGCTTCTGCTGCTATTAAATGGAACGGCTTGTGGTTTCTGTTCGGTACTTATCTAATTTTGTTCTGCGCGTGGGTGGTGCGTTTTATCCAGGGAAACCGAGGAGATGAACAGCAAAACCCTGAAGTAAATTCGGCTCTCTTGCCCCCGGAAAGTCCCGTACAAAAACTGACTCAACTCAAATTTTTAGAAGTAATTTTGAGTCTAGCTGTGATTCCTATTTTAGTTTACAGCATCTCCTGGATTCCTCACCTGCATCTCAATCCAACTCCCAACTTTTGGCAGATGCAAACGGAAATTTTGACTTATCACCAGCGGATTAAAAGCGGGCCTGACGTGCATCCTTACTGTTCGGCGTGGTACAGTTGGCCTTTGATGCTGCGCCCGATCGTCTATTTCTATAAAAGTATTAGCAGCAATGCACCATCAGATCCAGTTTTGCCACCTTTACCAAGCGGTGTAAATCCGGTAATTTTTGACGTGCACGCGATGGGTAATCCTTTTCTTTGGTGGCTATCAACCTTAGCTTTACTGCTAGTAATAGGAGTTTTGGTTCACCGGGTTTTAGTGTGGATGCAAACGCGTCGGGTGGCTTCTGTTGAGGCGATCGAACAGCAGCGGCCGATTTTGTTTCCGCCGACTGCCGAAATGTGGCTGGCGTTATATTTAATAGTTAATTGGGCTGCTAATTTGCTGCCTTGGGTGAAGGTGACTCGCTGCGTATTTTTGTACCATTATATGGGCTGTTCTGTGTTTGCAGCTTTAGCACTTGCTTGGTGGACTGACAGGTGGCTGCACAGCCCACAAACTCGCCTCCGAGGGATGGGGGTAACAATAATTTTTCTGGTTTTGGGTGCTTTTATTTTCTGGATGCCTCTCTATTTGGGATTGCCTTTGTCACAAATGGAATGGAAAATTAGGATGTGGCTGCCGTCTTGGGTTTAGGTTAGAATACAATACGCTTGAAATAATAAATTCCAACAGGGAAAACCTATCAAAAATAGACACTGCGATTGCTTCGTTCCTCGCAATGACCATCTTAAATGAAGCGTATTGGGTTATAATGTATCTCTCCATAAAAGCCTGTATCGGGCAGGCAAGATGCCTGTCCCACAAGACTTTTTATAGAGTTTCATAAAGACGAAATATTATGTCTGAAAACTCCCCAAAAACCTCAGAGGAAATGGTAGCGATCGCCCGATCGCCCAATCTTGTCGAAATTAACAAAGAAATCCGCGAGTTGATTATAGATTATGCCATTGGATCTGCAATTTTGGGACTCAACCCGCTGCCGGGAAGTATGACGGTGACGCTGCTGGTGGCGAGCGTGTTGCTGTTAAAAATGATGCGGGATATTGGAGCAAAATGGGGCTATCCAAAAGGTCAAGATGCGCTGGCGATCGGAGGCAATTTGTTCGGGGGTTTGGGTTCTTTTTGGGTGGCGTTTATGGCTTGGATATCAATGTATGGTTTGGGTGTGTTTGTGCCGTTTGTGGGCGGTTTTGCGATGGCTTCGTCGCTGTTTGCACTGACTTGGAGGGTGGGACAGGCGACGCACCTTTATTATGCTAGCGGCCGCCAAATGGATGCAGCGGAACTCAAGGAAGTTTTCGATAGTTCTCAACCGGAAGGGGCGGCTTTGTTTGAGGCAAATATTGGGGCGATCGCCTCTCCAGCTCAAGTAACAGAAAATTCGATTAAATCCCTGACTGATGACTTGATAAATGGTAAAATAACTCAAGAGGAGTTTCAGGAAAAAATTAAAGACATTCTTCATTAATACCTGCAACCAAAATAAAACCATGAAATTCTCACTAGATGTAGAAAACAACCCCGGAGGTTGGCCGGATCACACTCAGCTACCAGAATCCGACGGCACTTTTGTGAAAAACTTTCAAGAACATCCCCAAAGCATTCTCTTAACTGATTCTATTACTCCGATCCTCCAAAGCATTCATCCAGATGCTGATTATTGTATCGGTCAAGATAGTGGTATTTACTGGCGATTGACAGACCCCCTAGAAAAGGGTTCAGAAGCACCGGACTGGTTTTATGTGCCAAATGTCCCGCCAACACTTGACGGTCAATTGCGCCGTTCTTATGTGATGTGGCAAGAGTTTGTCGCACCGTTAATTGTGTTAGAGTTTGTATCGGGAAATGGTTCCCAAGAACGGGACAGAACGCCTTTGTTGCGCTCTGGGCAACAGGAAACTAAGCCGGGAAAATTCTGGGTTTATGAAAATGCGATCCGTCCGGCTTTTTACGGGATTTATGAAGTGAGTAAGGCGAGTGTTGAAGTTTATCACTTGATAGAAAATAGGTATCAATTAATGACTGCGAACGATCGCGGTCATTATCCTATTCCAGCATTAGGAGTGGAATTAGGAATTTGGCAAGGAAGGTATCAAAATGTTGATTTACCTTGGCTGCGCTGGTGGGATAGTGAAGGGAATTTGCTGTTAACTGGCTTTGAAAGAGTTGAGGAAGAACAACAAATAGCTGAACAAGAACGGCAAAGGGCTGAACAAGAACGGCAAAGGGCTGAACAAGAACGGCAAAGGGCCGATCGCGCTCAAGAAGAATTAGAGCAATTGCGCGCTCAGTTGCGATCGGCTGGAATTGAACCGCAATTGTGAGGGAAACATTTGTTGACAGTGGGAAAGTAGCAATTAAGGACGAGGTGAGAAACTGGGTTTTTTATTAAAATCATTAGATTGCAGCCAGCAGATTAGGTAAAAAACCCGTTTTTTGATATAGTCTTTCGAGCGTAAGATGAGGTATGACTATAAATGAATTTTTTCATGCGACTTCGGTTACTATATTATACACATAAGAGGGCTAAAGCCCAACAACGTACCTGACTTTTTTGAGAACCGCTATATTGATATTTAGAGTTAGTATATGACCAAGTATATTCCTGCAAAAATTACCCGCAGACAACTGTTACTAGGAGGATTGGCGGCGGCGTCAGCAGCTACCGCAATACCGGAATATTTGCGCCGGAAAGCCAAGGGCGATCGCGAGAAACAAGTTTTAGCTTTACTCAACGACAGAGAAGCCGATAGGATTTTCCTAAAAACCTTAGAAGCTGATGCCAAAAAAATTAATGAATCGCGGCGAATTCAAGCATCTGTCAAACTATCTCCGCCACCAATTCCCTACAACCGCGAGATTTCTAAACTGCTGATTTTGTGCAGCAAATTGGCAACGCAGCAGTACCTCAAAGGCAAAGTAGAGCCTCACTATGACGGTAACATTAAATCGTTGCCAGCTTATACGGCTAAGTTGAAAGACTACACTCTAGTTGCGGCGATTAAAGGAGAAGAAGCCAATATCTCCGAAGAAGTCGAGGTAGAAATTCCCCAGCAGGCGGCTTCCCCAAATAGGGAAACCGATCCGATCGGCAAAAATGTAGATACTGCGGAAAAAGTTATAAAAAATACAGCGAAGGAGGTTGTGAAAATTAATCGCAAAATCCCGGTTTATTTTGGTTTTGTCCTCAGTTCAAAAAAACACAATATTATTGTCTTTCGCGGTACCCAAAGAACTATCGAATGGGTACTCAATATCAATGCTGTCTACGCTACAAAAGAAAGTAAGGTTTTCAGTAAGTCCTACGGTAAAATTCATCCCGGTTTTTCAACCATCTACAGCAATATTGCCACTCAAACGCTGGACATTGCCAAAAAGCTGAATCCGTCGGTTCCTTGCTATGTATCGGGCCACAGTTTGGGTGCTGCGATCGCGACTTTGGCTGCGATCGACATTGCGGTAAATGTTCCTCGGTTGAAACAGCAGGTGCAGTTGTATACTTATGGCAGTCCGAGGGTGGGCGATCCGGTGTTTGCGAGGGATCACAATCGAGTTGTACCGAACAGCTATCGTGTGGTAAATTTGGCGGATCCTATTACGCTGGTGCCTTTTACGGTGTTCTTTAAGACTGAATACGTGCACGTGGGTGAGGAGTGGGCTTTTTTGGCGCCGAATGGGGATGTGATGCCGAATCATGTGGTGGATAGTTACAGAAGTGCGATCGACAAACAAGTCGAAACCAACAAACCCCGAACTTCTCCCAATTCCGGGTTAAAATAAGTTTGTAGCTAATAGCGAATACTCCAGGCGAATAGAATTCGCACGCCAAACAAACGAAGTCCGCAGCTCGACATTATATTCTAGATCCTGTCTCCTCGAACAACCGTAATAAGATTGGTTTGTAGTGAGGACTTTAGTCCTTCTTTCTGCGGACTAAAGTCCTCACTACGAACCTTTAGAGATTGATTGCGTCCCCAGTGTTGCGGAGGGAATTCTCCGGACATAATATTACATTAAATTAGCTTTTATTGATACCCTTTATTTGTGAAACACTGCGAACAACCGTAATAAGATTGGTTTGTAGTGAGGACTTTAGTCCTTCTTTCTGCGGACTAAAGTCCTCACTACGAACCTTTAGAGATTGCATCCCCAGCGTTGCGGAGGGAAGTCCCCGGACATAGTATTACATTAAATTAGCTTTTATTGATACCCTTTATTTGTGAAACACTGCCCGATAAACTGGTTCCCCGCGTTTGAGAGTAGCAATTTCTCTTTCAGTGGCTACGGGCATGGGATTTTCTGCTAACCATTCACTGTTATTTGTGCGTTTAAAGCTAGGATGAGATGAAAAGCGATCGCACATTTCGACTTCTACTTCCTCAATATCCGATTGAATAAACACTTCACCGCCAACAGCCAGATAAGTCGCCAACTCGCCGACTAATTCCTGCTGTACGACTCGCCGCTTGTGGTGCTTTTTCTTGAACCACGGATCGGGAAATTGGATGCTGACTCGCTGCAAAGTACCAGCGGGCAAAGTTTCTAAAATTGGTTTTAGCGAACTATTCGCATTACAAAACAAATAGTGCAGATTTGTCAAGCCTTTTTCGTCGCGCCAAAGATTTGCCTCATCCACCAGAGGTTCCCGAATTTCTAATCCGAGAAAATTCCAATCCGTTTGTACTTGCGCCATTTGCCACAAAAACCTGCCTCTGGCGCAGCCGATATCTAAATGCAGTGGCAAATTTAAGTCGCTATATATTTTCGTCCAATCTGGAGCACTGGCGGATGTTCGATATCTCATTGATAGGGGATTTACGTGTTCCCGCACTCTAACTCTTGCCAATTTTGCTGTCTCCTGAATGTAATTTTGTTCGTAGTAAGGACTTTAGTCCTAATCAATTAAAAGTCAGAGAGAGGACTGAAGTCCTCAGTACAAACCGGAGAGGACTGAAGTCCTCACTACAAACCGGATATAGCGGTTTTCACAAAGATGAGGTACGTTGTTGGGCTTCAGCCCTCTTGATTTCAGCGGTTATGTAAGCTGTCAGCCATACCTCATCTTTTTGAGAAAGGCTATATAATTACTGTAC
Organism: Microcoleus sp. CAWBG58; assembly: GCF_020883045.1. Classification (NCBI taxonomy): domain Bacteria; kingdom Bacillati; phylum Cyanobacteriota; class Cyanophyceae; order Oscillatoriales; family Microcoleaceae; genus Microcoleus; species Microcoleus sp. CAWBG58. The sequence goes on from NZ_JAHRFA010000018.1 coordinate 93,349, forward strand.
CTTAGGCTTCTGGTTCAATGCCTGCTGCTCTTAATTGTGCGGTTAGTCGATCGGCTCGCTGCCGTTCCCTTTCTACCATTTCTGCACCCCACAATAACATTTGTCCGCTTTCATCCCACCAGCGCAGCCAATATCCGGTTCTTTCGGCTTTTGTTCCCTGCCAAACACCCAGAAATAAGCCAATTCCGGCAACCCAATAACGCCCATTTGCATCTGGTTGCTGTATTTGATACTTTCCTGATGAATCCAACTGGTAGACTTCTAAAACTCCGGAGGCCGGTTCAAATATCGCATAGATTGGCACTCGCAATACTTGTTCGTAAAAAAACCATTTGCCGGGGGGATAAGTTGGTTTAGCTGAATATTCGTCGCCCTCAGTTGCTCCTAAAAACTCCATGACGATCGCAGGAATTTCCTCTTTTTCTTCTAAGTTGGGGGTGTAAATCCGGCGAACCTCCGGGGCGGGAAGCGGTTGTACATTGCGAACATAAAACAAATCTGGCGCTTTGACAACTGTTTTGTTGTCCATTGTCGCGCAAATTCCCATATTTGGAGCAACTAATATTCCTTGTACCATTAGCCCCGCAATTTCTAGGATTTCGCGCAAGGCGGCGGCGAGTAGGGGTCGATCTATATTTGCGGCAGGTCTTTCCTCTAAAATGAAAGGCTCTGGCATTTTTTCCCAAGTGATTTTTAAGTCGGCGGTACTGACTGTCATAGTATTTTACCTCTTACTAAAAAATAGAGTCAGCATCCCCGCCTAAGTCGGCGGAAAGTTTTTAGGACTTCGTTTAAATCCCGATCGATCGCACAATTGCGCTATCAACTGTCAATTGTCAACTGTCAACTGTCAACTGTTTACTGAGACTGCTGGAGTGCTGTTTGCAATACTTCCTTATGAAAGAGCGATCGCCCTACAATAAATTTTATCCTGTCTGGCGATAGTGCGGCGCCGTTGGCATAGTGATCCATCCAGGTTTTGCTGATTAAATACGGATCTTCTGGCAATTCTGATAATAAGTATCCCGGCATTTCTAACTCATCCATCAATTGGGTGACTTTGGGATCGTAGCTGAGGGCAAAACAGCGACATTCTTCGGATGCTGCCATAATTAAACTGTGGTAGCGCATCCCGATCGCCATTTCGACTCCCCGGAAAACTCCTTTCAACTTTCTCGGATCGTCTAAACTGAGGATGCGACTTCTTTGCGGCAGTGCTTCGTGCAAATGTTTGGCAATTTCTAAGTCGTGGGAAGCTTGGAAAGGCAGCAGCAAAATTAAGGTGCGAGTGGCTTTTTGAAAGTCAACTAAAGCTTGAGTTAGGATTGACAAACGGGCGGGTGTTAGTGTAGAGTGCGATCGCAAACAAACTGCAACTCTCGGCGACGGCAAATCCCACAAACCGGAGACAGGGGAATTTTCCAAAGCCCACACTGGATCCGGCGCTAATGTAAATGGAATTTGCCAATCTGCAAGTATGGTAGCTGAGCCTTTATCGCGCACGCTAACGCCTGTACATCCACCAAAACACCGCTGAGATAACTTGCGAGTAATCTCGCGATTTAAAGGGCCAATTCCCTGGGCCCAAGCCACAGTTTTTAAGCCCATCTGCTGCGCTAATCCCATCAAGCCACCATAGTAAAAAGGGCTGACAAGGCTGGTACTGTCTTGGATTAAACTACCGCCACCCCAGATTAGCGCGTCGGCGCTGCGGAGTGTATCGAGGACACCAAACGCATTCATGCGATCGCGCGCAGCTACTCCGTACCGCTGATGTGTCTCGACAGGATTGCCAGAAAGGACGATCGGTGTCACGCCATCTGGTAACATTTGCAGTAGCGAAGCCAACAGCGCCTCGTCGCCGCCGTTGCCTTTTCCGTAATAGCCGCACAAAATTGCTCGCATTTCTACTCTTTGTTTGAAATCGAATATAACTATTACAATACCTAATTATTGTTACCAAAAGATTCTTTTTTAAACAACAAAATACATCTCGCACCTTTCTTTACATACAAAAAATGCACGCTTTGTCAATTCCCACCTGGATTATTCATATTTCTAGCGTCATCGAGTGGATTGCCGCCATTTGGTTAATTTGGACTTACGGCGAAGTCACTCAAAATCCGGCTTGGCGGGCTCTTTCCTTCGGGATGTTGCCAGCCCTCGTCAGCGCCATGTGTGCCTGTACGTGGCACTATTTCGACAACTCCTTAGCCCTAGAATGGATGGTTACTCTACAAGCGGCGATGACTCTCGCCGGCAATTTTACATTATGTGCGGCGGCTTGGTGGATTTGGCGATCGGCTCAGGAGTCAGTTGACAGTTGACAGTTGACAGTTGACAGTTGTCAGTTGTCAGTTGACAGTTGTCATTGGTTATTTGTTATTTGTTATTTGTTATTTGTTATTTGTTATTTACTATCAATTAGCAACGCCAGCCCAATGCCAATGTCCAATGCCCAATGCCCAATGCCCAATGCCCAATGCCCTATTCCCTATTCCCCATTCCCCATTCCCCATTCCCCATTAACAATGCTTTCCAAAGAAACTCTATTTGCCTTGTCTCTGTTTCCCTACTTGGGATTTCTCTGGTTTTTGACTAAATCGGGGAAAACACCGCGTTTAGCACTAATTGGATTTTACGGCACTTTAGTTTTTGTTGCCGTCACGATTCCAGCGGGAATTTATGCAAAAGTTGCCTACAACGAATCCCTGGCAAACATCGATTGGCTGCACGGGGCGGCGGAATCATTCTTGACATTTTCCAATATCTTATTAGTTTTAGGATTTCGGGAAGCGGTGATTAAAGCTAAAGAATCATCGTCAGAAGAGAGTTAAGAGTTTCAGGAGTTACGCACGGGTAGTGAGAAACCGGGTTTTTGTGCCAGAATTTCGCTACAGCCGAAAGATTCGGCCAAAAACCCGGTTTCTTTGATGGTGATGCGAGTCCGCGTTGTGAGAAACCGGGTTTTTTTGCGATAATTTCGCTATGACTGACAGATTCGGCAAAAACCCGGTTTCTGTGGTGGTGATGCGTAAATCCTGTGAACATTGATTCTCAAGAATTATCGCCACAATTGTTGTGTCCTGCCGAATCAGTTAATTGTTACTATCTATCGCGGGCGTAGCTCGCCCTTGCATTCTCGGCCTCACGCTCTTCCTGCTCCTGCGATTGAAACCTCTTGTAATTTTTGTCTCCCTCCTCATCTTCACTGATAATGTGGTTGAGACGACCCTTCAAACTTACCAAAAAATCGGGGGTCACTGCACCCTCACTCGATAAAGAACTGGTCTTGACCGATTTTTGCCAAATCTCGTATATAAAACGTAATTCATCAGTTGATATTTTTCGTTTTACATAACGGTAACTGTTGCCATAATATGATTTGCCACTTTGAGTCAATTCTGATTGGAGAATTTCGCTAATAGCTGTGCCTTTGGGACAACCTGATAGCTGAATTAGAATATCTTCAGTTTCCTCCTGAGCTGATAGCCATTGCTTAATGTCCAGTAAATATTTCAGCCTGCTATAGGTAACATCTCCCTTCGGATCTAGTTCATTGATATATAACCGCAATGCTGCTTCGATCGCAGGTTCTTGGCTACTTTGAAGTTGTGAAAATGCAGCCTTTTGTTCTGCCTTGGTTCCGCGATTGAGTGCTTGAAAAGCTTGGTATAAACTAGAGTTTTGAGGTTGCTTGATTTTCATGAAGCTGTGGAATATAGCAACTGGATCGGATCGCTCTGGATTGCAAAAATCTGCTACCCATAGCTTGATGGTTTTGTTGCTGTCAGAGTCAGACGAATAAGTGGCAAGGAATTGCCCGTTCGGGCTGAATGATGGGGAGAAAAGAGAGTCCGACGCAAGAGTAGTTATGAGTGTACCCGTCTCTAAATCCCACAGCTTCACGGTTGAGATCCCAGAGGAATTGTCAGGGAGTTCCAGTTGCCCATTAATGGTAAAGGAATCACCTGCAGCATCCACTCTTTTTGTTTTTTTATCTTCACCGGCACTGACAAGGAGTTGTCCGTTGGGGCTAAAGGCTACGTATTTAACCAACCTTGAATGCCCAGTGAGAGTAGTTTTAAGCGTACCTGTCTCTACATCCCAAAGCTTGATGGTTCTGTCTTGACTACCGCTAGCAAGGAGTTTCCCGTTGGGGCTAAAGGCTACGGAGTAAACATAAGATGAATGCCCAGTGAAAGTAGTTATGAGTGTACCCGTCTCTATATCCCACAGCTTGATGGTTCCGTCTCGACTGCCACTGGCAAGGAGTTGACCGTTGGGGCTGAAGGCTACGGAGTAAACATAAGATGAATGCCCAGTGAAAGTAGTTATGACTGTACCCGTCTTTATATTCCACAGCTTGATCGTTTCATATTCACTGGCACTGGCAAAGAATCGACCGTTGGGGCTGAAGGCTACGGAGTCAATACCAGATGAACACCCCACTGAAGGCCCAGTGAAAATACTTACGAGTGTACCCGTCTCTACATCCCACAGCTTGATGATTTTGTCACTAACATTAACATTGGCAAGGAGTTTCCCGTTGGGGCTAAAGGCTATCGGGTAAGTATATCTTGAATCCAAAGTGAGAGTAGTTTTAACAGTACCTGTCTCTACATCCAACAGGTTGATGGTTTTAGAGTCGCTGTACCAAGTAGCAAGGAGTTGCAAATTGGGGCTGAGGATTACAGAGCTAACTTGTCGTATTAGTCGTATTACAGGAATATTACGAACGCACCATAGCGGGCAAGGATTATTTATTTCCAGCACCCTTTTCAATTCTGGCTCTGCATTTTCCTGTAGCAAAGAATAGGCAACATACCCGACTTCTGACACTTCATCTTTCAAGCCATGCACCAGCAATTCTATGCCTGCTTCTCCATATTTAACTGCTTCTCGCAGTCCAGCAATTCGGGCTTGAACATCTGGACTTGCACAGCGCTGTTTTGTTCCTTCTATTCCTCCTAAAACTGCTGCGTTAATCGGGGGTGGATTTTGACCGCCAAGGACTGCATCGCCTGGTTTGGGTTGAGAAGATTCGTTTACCATGGCATATACCTCGCTGTTAAGTTTATTCGTACCTACCAACTTGAATTCTTAAGCTCGAATTTTTGTAAGATGCCTTTTTGCCTGATGCGTTTAAGATAACAGCGGATTTTTGAGACGGCTATAATTTGTGAATAAACTTAACATCAATAGATCCGATCGCCCCCGCGCCATCTGGTAAAATGTGCAATAGCGATAATTATTTTAACAGCTAACAGTCAACTATCAAAAGGAGAACTCCTTTGAAAAGTATCACTATTGGGACAACATTGGCAGCGAGTTTACTTTTGTTGAGAGCCACATCTTTACTTCCGGGTCAAGCTAGGAACACATCCTTAAAACTCGCCCAACAGGTTAACTGTAAAAGTCCTCAAACGACACTCGATCAGAATGTGTGTTCCACCCAAGAGTTTCAGGCAGCAGACAAAAAACTCAATCAATTATACCAGCAACTTCAACCAAAACTTAACAGCAAACAAAAGCAAAGATTGACTGTGGCACAGCGCAGTTGGCTCAAGTTTCGAGATGAATCTTGCGATTATGAAGCGGGGGTGTTTGAAGGCGGAACTTTGGCTGCTCCTACCTACGGTTATTGCAAAGCCAGAGTGACACAAGAACGGATTAAAGATTTGCAGCGTTATTTAGAACAAGCTAGTTTATAAAAGTGCAGTTAAATCATCAGTTTCACAGCAAACTCATGTTATGCGGTATCAAACCCCCTAGTCCAAATTATCTCAAAAGTGATAATAAGCTTTGTTTTTTATTTTATCCTTTGACACGCCAATGGTGTAAGATTTAAAATCTAAAATCTACAATATAAAATCGCTATGTCTTTCGTTGGCTTGCACATTCACAGCGATTACAGCCTGCTAGACGGGGCATCTCAGCTACAGCAGCTAGCCGATCGCGCGGTAGAATTGGGGATGCCCGCGATCGCCCTTACAGACCACGGAGTGATGTATGGTGCGATCGAACTCATCAAAGTTTGCCGAAATAAAAATATCAAGCCCATCATTGGCAATGAAATGTATGTCGTCAACGGCGACATCGAAGTCAAAGTTCGAGGTAGAAGAAAATACCATCAAGTTGTCTTAGCTAAAAATACGCAAGGTTATAAAAACTTAGTAAAGCTTACCACAATTTCCCATTTAAAAGGAATGCCCGAAAGAGGTATTTTTGCCCGTCCTTGCATCAACAAAGAACTCCTCAAACAATACTCCGAAGGTTTAATTGTTACCAGCGCTTGTTTGGGTGGCGAAGTTCCCCAAATGATTCTGCAAAACAAGCTAGATACTGCCCGCGAAGTTGCCAAATGGTATAAAGAAGTATTTGGAGAAGACTATTATATAGAAATTCAAGACCACGGTTCCCAAGAAGACCGGATGGTTAATGTTGAAATCGTCAAAATTGCCCGCGAATTCAATATTAAAATAATTGCCACCAATGATTCTCACTATATTTCCTGCAACGACGTAGAAGCTCACGATGCTTTGTTGTGCATCAACACCAACAAACTGATTGAAGAAGAAAAGCGGATGCGCTACAGCGGCACAGAATATCTGAAGTCTGCTATGGAGATGGCGCAACTATTTCGAGACCATTTGGATGATGAAACCATCAAAGAGGCGATCGAAACCACCCTAGAAGTAGCAAACAAAGTATCAAGATACGATCTAACAGGAGAAGCTCGGATTCCCACAATCCCAATTCCCCCAGAACATACCGCCGATACCTATGTAGAAGAAATATCTTGGCTAGGATTATTAGAAAGACTCAAAGCCCGTACCAGAAATGAAATCCCCCCCGTCTACAAACAAAGACTAGAATATGAGCTAAAAATGATTCAGCAGATGGGTTTCTCTGAATATTTTTTAGTGGTTTGGGACTACATGAAATATGCTAGAGACAACAATATTCCCGTCGGGCCAGGACGTGGTTCTGCGGCAGGTTCTTTAGTTGCTTATGTCCTCAACATTACAAACATAGACCCTGTACACCACGGACTACTATTCGAGAGATTTCTCAATCCCGAACGTAAATCGATGCCAGATATTGATAGCGATTTCTGCATCGAAAGACGGGACGATATGATTAAATATGTTACAGACAAATATGGTACAGACCGCGTAGCGCAAATTATTACTTTCAACAGGATGACATCAAAAGCTGTTTTGAAAGATGTTGCCAGAGTTTTAGGTATTCCCTACAAAAAAGCCGATGAGATGGCGAAAATGATTCCAGTATCGCGGGGGAAACCGGAAAAACTCAAAGTAATGATTTCCGATGCAACACCGGCACAGGAATTTAAAACTAACTACGAAAATACTATTTGTACTAATGCGGAAACTGGCACAGAAGTCCCAGTGCGTCAGTGGATTGACATGGCAATTCGCATTGAAGGAACTAACAAAACCTATGGTGTTCATGCCGCCGGCGTGGTGATTTCTTCCATCCCCCTTGATGAAATTGTGCCCCTGCAAAAGAATGAAAATGGTGCTGTAATCACCCAATATTTTATGGAAGACTTGGAATTTTTGGGGTTACTCAAAATGGACTTTCTGGGACTCAAAAATTTAACGACTCTCCAAAAAACTGTTGATTATGTTAAGCAAACTCAAGATATAACTATCAATGCTGAAGGCTTACCTTCTGACATAGAACGCAGAGCTCAAGAGACATTTACTAGGAACAACAAGTTACCCGGTGATGTAGCAAAGACTTATCAACTATTAGAAAAAGGAGATTTAGAAGGTATTTTTCAGCTAGAATCTTCTGGGATGCTGGATGTAGTAAAAAAAATCAAACCTTCTTGTCTGGATGATATTTCTTCTATTCTGGCGCTTTATCGTCCCGGCCCGCTGGATGCTGGTTTGATTCCACAATTTATCGATCGCAAACACGGCAGAGAAGTGGTTAAATACGACCATCCGCTGTTAGAACCGATTTTGAAAGAGACCTATGGAACGCTTTGTTTCCAAGAGCAAATTATGCGGATGGCTCAAGATTTGGCGGGCTATTCTTTAGGGCAAGCTGATTTGCTGCGCCGCGCCATGGGCAAGAAGAAGGCTGATGAAATGCAGAAGCAAAAGGAAACATTTATTGATGGGGCAACTAAAAATGGTGTCACTCAAAGAATTGCCGAAGAGTTGTTTGGGCAGATGCTACAATTCGCGGAATATTGCTTGAGCTATGACACGCAGATATTGACGGTGGAATATGGGCCGATGGCAATTGGTAAAATTGTTGAGGAACAAATTCAGTGCACAGTTTACAGTGTTGATAGTAATGGTTATATTTACACACAGCCAATTGCACAGTGGCATCGCCGGGGAATGCAGGAGGTTTTTGAGTATTGTCTCGAAGATGGCTCGATAATTCGCGCTACAAAAGATCACAAGTTTATGACTGCTGACGGTCAAATGCTGCCCATTGATATAATCTTTGAAAAAGGATTAGAATTAAAACAAATCAACCCTCTATTAGATATATAAAATGTATTTAGACTATCGCAAACTAACATCTGAAAATAAGCAAAAGATTATTTCTGCTTTTAATGATGGCATGGAATGCCGAGAAATTCCTAACTACCTTGGTGTGAGCGAGAGAGCGGTTTCAAGAGTTTTAAAAGAAGCTGATATTAATACTAAGCGGCGAAATCGCTATTCTTTAAATGAAAACTATTTTGATGTAATTGACTCTCACTCTAAAGCTTATTTGTTAGGCTTGATAGCTGCTGATGGCTGCGTTACTAGCACTAATTATATAGCTTTTGAATCTATTGACAAGGAACTTACAGAAATGCTGAGTATAGAGCTACAATACTCTGGCGAAATTAGAGTTATTCAGCTTCAAAATTATGCTCCTCACTACCGAATAAATTTTTCTTCTGAACAACTGGCAAACTCTTTACGCGGTTACGGTATCATAGCAGGAAGGACTTTTTCGGGAGTTACTTATTTCCCGATATCAAAATATTTAGGGTCTTATGTGTTAGGCTACTTTGATGGTGATGGTTGTGCTTATCTAAACAAGGGTAGAAGTGGTGGTTTAGTGTGCATCGTTGGTTCCTTTGAACTTGCCTGCGAACTATCAATGCACCTAGGCATGGGTTCTGTACAAGAGCATATATTTAAAAAAGTTTATTATTGGAGAATATTTAGTCGAAAAAACATACAAGCATTTTATGATTTTGTATATCAGTATCCCCAATTGGGACTGCAACGAAAGAAAACTAAAATTGAGGCTATTCTAAGGAGTTATAAACATGGTTAAAATTATTAGTCGCAAATCTCTAGGAACTCAAGAGGTATATGACATAGGTGTTGAAAAAGACCACAATTTTATTCTAGAAAATAGTCTAGTTGCATCTAACTGCTTTAATAAATCCCATTCAATGGCCTATGCCTATATCACTTATCAAACTGCTTATTTAAAAGCAAATTTTCCTGTTGAATACATGGCTGCACTGCTGACAGCTAACCGAGGCGATCAGGAGAAAGTACAGAGATATATTGCTAATTGTATCAAGCTGAAGATTGACGTTGAGCCACCTGATATTAATGGTTCTGAACTTACTTTTACGCCATTGCCGATGGAGATGACAAAAGCCGAAAAACATAAAATTTTGTTTGGGATTTCGGCAGTTAAAAATGTTGGTGAAGGGGCAATTGAGAATATTTTGGAGGCGCGCAGGTCAGGGGGTCATTTTAAGTCTTTACCAGATTTGTGCGATCGCGTAAATCTACATTCTGTCAACCGCCGCGCCCTAGAAGCCTTGATTCACTGTGGTGCTTTTGACAAAATCGCACCCAACCGCCGTCAATTAATAAACGACCTTGAAGGGGTGATGAAATGGGCCCAAGACCGCAAAAAAGATCGGGAAAGCGGTCAAGGTAATCTGTTTGACTTGTTAGGTGGGAACAGCTTTGCTAAGTCGGCGAATACCTATGATTCGGCCCCAAAATCAAAAACTGTGAAAGATTTTGACACGCAGGAAAAATTGCGTTTAGAAAAAGAATTGCTGGGTTTTTATGTATCAGAGCATCCCCTCAAGTTTCTGCTTCAATCCAATCAAGATCCAGATGTGGTGACTCTCGCACAGTTGGCAGAGAAAAAGGGTAAAGTATCCGTTATTGTCATGCTCAATGCTATCAAACTTGTAGTGACAAAAAAAGGCGATGCGATGGCAATTTTGCAGTTAGAAGATTTGACACACCAAATCAAAGCTGTTGTGTTTCCCAAGAGTTATGAAGAAGTTAAACAGCATATTACAGAGAATGCTATCTTACAGATTAGTGGGAAAATTGAGAAGGATGGCGAGGAAATTCAGATCATTGTAGATACTGCAAAGCCTGTAGCAACACCAGAGGTTACAGAGGAAATCGAGAGCCCACTACCGGAAACACAAAATTCTTGGGCGGCGCCATCGGAAATACAAAATTCTTGGGCGGCGCCATCGGAAACACAAAATTCTTGGGTGGCGCCATCGGAAACACAAAATTCTTGGGGGAATCAACCGGAAATACAAAATTCTTGGGCGAATCAACCGGTCAACTTTGGACGATCGACAAAACCAGTGGAAGTTACAGAAATGGTGATTGTCAAGTTTACACCGTCGCAGGTGCAAGATGCCAAAAATCTCAATTCGCTGAAAGCTATTTTGCAAGAACTTTCTAATCGTGGAGAGGATGCTAGCGTTTCGGTGGGGGGAATCGTTGTCGGTGAATATTGCTGTCAACCGCTTCGCATCAAGCGTCAATTGTGGGTACAAGATGGCGATGGCGCTGTTAGCCGTCTCAAGTCGGCGGGATTTGATGCTTGGGTTTTCCCTCTCGACAGTCGCGGGGATGCTGCAATATTTCGGGAAATGCGATCGCAACTTAAGATATATTCTTGGGCCAATCGCTTGCTTGACGCAGATGTCGATCGCATTTCCCAGTATCTCAGTTATCTCGCCCAACTAAACAAACGCCCGCCAAATTAACATTTCATCCCCATCGCCACCGGTGACTAAAGTTTGACCGTCAGGACTAAAAGCCACCGGATTGCGCCCAACTAAGCTGCACAAACATTCGCCTGTTTGCAAGTTCCAGAGTTTAACTGTACCATCTCGACTGCCGCTAGCCATAGTTTCGCGATCGGGACTGATAGCCACCGATATCACCTCATCAGAATGGCCGCTCAAAGTATTAATCAATTCCCCGGTATCGGGATTCCACAATTTTACGGTCAATACTTCGGACAGTTTTGGAACAGGGACTCTCCCCGAGCAGAGACAAAAAGTCTCTGGAATTTTCACCGAAAATGCAAAAAAAAGGCACTTTTTACGTTAAGCTCAAAAAACACACGAACTTAAA